>CAYWUK010000139.1:0-4930 GCA_964461475.1 uncultured Dehalococcoidaceae bacterium | reverse complement strand
CCTCACCGTCCAGGACCAGGTGCTGGTAAATGCCCTGCAGAGGAAGGCGGCGGTCGTAATGCAGAAGTCCATTCGCGAAGGTTTTGGCCTGACCGTAACCGAGGCCATGTGGAAAGGGGCGGCGGTCATCGGCGGCAACGCGGGCGGCATCCGACAGCAGATAGAAGACGGCGTCAATGGCTTCCTCGTCTCGTCGGTGGAGGAGGCTGCGCAGAGGATTGTGCAGCTCGTCGGGGACGAAAAATTGCGAGAGCGCATGGGGGAAAAGGCCAGGGAGACGGTCAGAGAGCGGTTCCTGCTGACGCGGCTGCTGGAACAGTATCTTGACCTGTTCAATTCGCTTGAGATTACCTTTCGGCTTTCCAGCGCGGTCAAAGATTATCAGTGAGGGTATTATGCGGGCCACCATGGCTTGCTTTCATGAGATATTGGTTTAGGGGGACATGAAATGAACAAGACAATAAAAACGGGGCATGCTGAATCAGGGGGTGAGGTGACTGCGGCGAGTGAAAAGGCGCTTAAGGACCTGTCCCCCAGCGAGTTGATGCAGCACCTCAAGACGTCCACCGATGGCTTGAGCAAGGAAGAGGCGCAGCAGCGCCTGGAGAAGTACGGCTACAACGAGATTGAAGAGAAAAAGGTCAACCCATTCTTGAAGTTCCTGTCCTACTTCTGGGGGCCTATACCCGTTATGATAATGATAGCCGCTGTCCTGTCGGTGGTGCTGCGACACTGGCCCGATGTTGGCGTCATCCTCGCTTTGCTCGTGATGAATGCTGTGGTGGGCTTTCGGGAGGAATATCAGGCGGTCAGTGCCATTGCCGCGCTCAAGAAGCGGCTGGCCCTCAAGGCGAAGGTCAAGCGGGGAGCGGAGTGGGCCAGCCTGCCCGCCCGTGAGCTGGTGCCGGGCGATATCATACGCCTGCGCATCGGCGATATCATCCCCGCGGATGCCAAGCTGCTTGAGGGGGACCCGGTGCAGGTGGACCAGTCAGCCCTGACTGGCGAGTCCCTGCCGGTTGAACATAAGGCCGGGGACGCCGTCTTCTCCGGCTCCGTGGTCAAACAGGGCGAAATAGATGCCCTGGTATATGCCACGGGCAAAGACACATATTACGGGAAGACCGCGGAGCTTGTTGAATCGGCGGTTACCCGCAGCCACCTGCAGCGGGCTGTAATTAAGATTGCCGATTACCTGCTCGTAATTGCCGCCGGTTTGGCTGTCGTTATACTGGGCGTGGCCTTCTTCCGGCACGACCCGATACTCCAGTTGCTGCAATTCGTGCTGGTGTTGACCATAGCTGCCGTCCCGGTGGCGATGCCGGCGGTGCTCTCCGTGACCATGGCGCTGGGGGCCAAGGTGCTGGCGGCGAAACAGGCGATAGTCACCAAGCTGACTGCCGTTGAGGAGCTGGCCGGCATTGATGTCCTCTGCTCCGATAAGACCGGCACGCTGACCAAGAGCGAGCTCACCGTGGGCGGCCCATTTACCCTGGGCGATTTTAAGGCGCAGGACGTTATCCTCTTCGGCGCACTGGCTTCGCGCGCTGAAGACCAGGACCCCATTGACCTTGCTGTGCTCAGCGGTGTGAAGGATGCAGGGCTGCTGAAATCTTATCAGGTCAGCAACTTTCTGCCCTTTGACCCGGTTCATAAACGCACGGAGTCCACGGTGAAGGGTGCTGACGGGCGGACTTTCAAAGTTACCAAGGGTGCGCCGCAGGTCATCCTCGCCTTAGACCCCAATGCTGATAAGGTAAAACCCCGTGTTGATGATGCGGTGAATGAGTTCGCCTCCCGCGGCTTCCGTTCGCTGGGCGTGGCGCGCACCGATGAAAAGGGGGAATGGCAGCTCGCGGGTATAATCCCGCTCTTTGACCCCCTGCGCGAGGATTCCAAGTCCACCGTCGATACCGCTCGCGGCATGGGGCTGGAGGTAAAAATGGTCACCGGAGACCAGGTCGCCATCGCCAAAGAGGTTGGGCGGCGACTTGAGTTGGGCACAAATATCATCGATGCCGGCGTCTTTGACGAAACCAAGCACCATCAGGCCGGCCAGCTGGCCGATGCCATTGAAGAGGCCGACGGCTTCGCCCAGGTATTCCCCGAACACAAGTACCACATCGTTGAAGTTCTCCAACAAAAGGGGCACATCGTCGGCATGACCGGAGACGGCGTTAACGATGCCCCCGCTTTGAAGAAGGCTGATGCAGGCATCGCCGTTGCCGGCTCCACCGATGCCGCCCGCGCCGCCGCCAGCATCGTGCTGCTGACGCCGGGGCTCTCCGTGATTATCGATGCCATAAAGGAGGCTCGTAAAATCTTTCAGCGCATGCTCAGCTATTCTATTTACCGCATTGCCGAGACCATCCGTGTGCTGCTGTTCATGACCCTTTCCATCCTGATATTCAACTTCTACCCGGTGACGGCGATAATGATAGTGCTGCTTGCCGTGCTGAACGATGGTGCCATCCTCTCCATCGCCTATGACAACGTCCGCTACTCCAATGCCCCTGAAGCCTGGAACATGAGGCAGGTGCTGGGCGTGGCCACGATTCTGGGCATCGCCGGAGTGATCGCCTCCTTCACGCTTTTTTATCTGGGGGAGAGCGTCTTCCACCTCGGCCGGGATACTATCCAGACACTGATGTACCTTAAGCTGTCGGTGGCGGGACACCTTACCATATTTGTCACCAGGACGCGAAGGCCGTTTTGGTCCATCCGCCCTGCCAGAGTCCTGCTGCTGGCGGTAATAGGAACACAAACCGTTGCCACGTTCATTGCCGTATTTGGGGTGTTCATGTCCCCCATAGGTTGGGGTTGGGCTGGGTTCGTCTGGGGATATGCGCTGCTCTGGTTTTTAATCGCCGACAGGGTGAAACTGTTAGCGTATAAGATATTCGGCAGCGAAAGCTCCGGCCTTTTCGGCAGACACGTCAGGAGTGAAGCATAGTAGTCGTTAGCAAGGAGGTAACCATGCAGAAAAATTATAAGTATATCCGCTTTTTTAAGGACTTGGGGGTAAACGATGTGCCACTGGTGGGCGGCAAGACGGCTTCTCTGGGCGAGATGTACCGTCAGCTAACCCCAAAGGGCGTGAAGGTGCCCAATGGCTTTGGCATAACCGCGGGGGCTTACCGCTATATGCTGGATAAGGCCGATGCCTGGAAGCAGCTGCACGGCGCCCTTGATGGCATTGACCCCGCCAATATGGCAGACCTGGCCAGGCGAGGCAAGCAGGCACGCCTGATAGTGTATAGTGCTCCCCTGCCCGATGACCTGAAGCAGGAAATCCTTGACGCATATCACGTACTCCAGTCCGAATATGGGGCTGAGATGAGCGTTGCCGTGCGCAGCTCGGCGACGGCGGAAGACCTGCCCACAGTCAGCTTCGCCGGGCAGCATGAAAGCTTCCTAAACATACATGGCGACGGCATGCTGCTGGACTCCTGCAAGCGGTGCTTCGCCAGCATCTTCACCGACCGCGCTATTCACTACCGCATTGATGAAGGTTTTGACCACTTTAAGGTGTACCTGTCCATCGCTGTTATGAAGATGGTGCGCTCAGACCTCGCCGCCAGCGGGGTGATGTTCTCGCTGGATACTGAGTCCGGCTTCCGCGACGTGGTATTTATAACTGGCTCCTACGGCTTGGGCGAGAACATCGTGCAGGGGGCGGTTGACCCGGACGAGTTTTACGTTTTCAAGCCCACCCTGGAGAAGGGCTATCGGAAGGTGCTGCGGCGTCGCCTCGGCAGCAAGGAAATAAAGATGGTGTATTCCGAAGGGGGGGCCAGGCAGACCACCCGCAACGTGCCCACGCCTGAAGCCGAGCGCCAGCGTTTTTGTATCTCCGATGAGGAGGCGCTGGTTCTGGCGGACTATGCCGTTAAGGTAGAAAAACATTACAGCCAGAAGGCAGGCCATCCCCTGCCCATGGATATGGAGTGGGCAAAGGACGGCCAGGATGGGCAGCTCTATATGGTTCAGTCGCGGCCTGAGACGGTGGTCTCCCAGAGGCAGGCAAACATGCTGGAAGCGTATATTCTTAAGGGAACGGGAAAAGTGCTCGCCACCGGGCGTTCCGTGGGGGAGAAAATAGCCTCCGGCAAGGCGCGCATTATTGCCGACACTGCTCACCTTGCCGATTTCAAGAAGGGAGAGGTGCTCGTGGCCGATACCACCACCCCGGACTGGGAGCCGGTTATGAAGACCGCCGCCGCCATCGTGACCAACCGCGGCGGCCGCACCTGCCATGCCGCCATCGTCAGCCGGGAGTTGGGCATTCCCGCTGTCGTCGGCGCCGAGAACGCCACCGACAGCATACCCGATGGCGCGGACGTTACCGTATCCTGCGCCGAGGGGGACGTGGGCAAGGTATATGAGGGCGCGGTGCCCTTTGAGACGGAAAAGACTGACCTGAGCGGCCTGGCGCGCCCCGCCACCGAGGTGATGATTAACCTGGGCAACCCCGATGTTGCCTTCAAGACGAGCTTTCTGCCCAACGACGGCATCGGACTGGCGCGAATGGAGTTCATCATTAACGAGTATATCAAGGTGCACCCCATGGCGCTGGTGCACCCCGAACGTGTGAAAGAACGTAACGAGCATAAGGAAATTGAGCGCCTGACCAGCGGCTATGAACGGCCTGCCGATTTCTTCGTGGAACGCCTTTCGGAGGGCGTGGGCACCATCGCCGCTGCATTTTACCCCAAGCCGGTGGTGGTGCGCCTCTCCGATTTCAAGAGCAATGAGTACGCTTCACTCATCGGGGGCAGCGCCTTTGAGCCGGAGGAAGATAATCCCATGCTCGGCTTTCGCGGTGCCTCCCGCTATGCCCACCCCAACTATGTGGAGGGCTTTGCCCTGGAGTGCGCCGCCATGAGGCGGGTACGCGACGAGATGGGCTTGACCAATGTCAGGCTCATGG
>CAYWUK010000138.1:0-4994 GCA_964461475.1 uncultured Dehalococcoidaceae bacterium | reverse complement strand
GGCTACCTGGGAGATGGCCATCTCGCTGGTGAAACGCAGGGAAATCACATCCTGCTGTGCCTTGGTCAGCTTCTTGGTAGCGGCAGCCACTCTTTCTATGTCCATACTTTCCTCAACCTGCGTGGTTGGGTCGTCTTTATCATCCGGTATCGACTCAAAAAGAGGAACGGTGGCCTGCCTCGACCTTTTCCTCAAATAGTCAACTATCTGGTTGTGGGCGATGCGGTACAGCCAGGCGGAAACTGGGGTATTCTTCCATTTAAAGGAAGATATTGATTTGAGGGCGTTGATAAATACCTGCTGGGTTATATCTTCCGCCTCTGTCCTGTCCCCTATTTTGAGAACAACATAACGATAAATTTTATCGAAGTTCTCCTCATATATTTGAGTTAAAGCCATCTGGTCGTGCTGCTGAGCACGCCGGATAAGGCTCTCCCCATCCTGCACCTGACAACTCCTTGTCCGGCTAAACTGGAAGCCGATTCTTGCATTGCTTAGCCAGCAACGCGGCGTTACCCTGTGCATATATTATAACGAATAATGGGCATAAAAGGATAGGCTACAAAGCTAACATGCCTCGTAATGCTAAAATGTGCTACAATTTCAGAACAGCCATTAATAAAATTCCAGGGAGACGCAGCCTTGCCCTATTCAATCCGCTTGATGGACAGGGAAGATATCAGACAGGTAGCTGAGATTGACCGCGAAGCTTTCCCCACGCAATGGCCGCCGACCAATTACAAGCACGAATTGCAGAACCAGCTGGCGCGCTATATCGTGGCATGCGACGATTCCAGAACCGCCGAAGAAGGCCAGCGCGACGCTCGCACGGATGGAAGCCTCCATAAATTTTTTGCCAGGATAAAACAGTGGCTAGGCCGTAATCACCTGCCCGGCAATGAGCCAGGCCGTGAAGCAAGGCAGTATATAGTCGGCTTCGCCGGCATCTGGGCGCTGGCGGATGAAGCACACATCACCAACATAGCCGTCAGGAAGGATTATCAAGGGCGGGGAATCGGTGAACTGCTGCTCATCATCCTACTTGGCCTGGCCAGAGATATGAAGACCAATAACATGACCCTTGAAGTGCGCGTTTCTAACATCACCGCGCAGACCCTCTATCTAAAGTATGGCTTCGCCCAGGTAGGCTTACGCCGGGGCTACTATATTGACAACAGGGAAGACGGCCTCCTGATGTCCACGGAAAGCTTCGCCTCGCCCTCATTTCAGGCACGAATGCGGCAGCTAAAACAGGCCTACTCGGAAAAGTGGGGAATCGCTGAACAACGGCTCGCTGCCGATAGCCTGGTTAAATCAGATGAGCGATGATACATGCTAGAACATCGCCGGCAGGTGAAGACGAGCTTTATCTGAATAGACCGCGGCGCTGCTTCGGGGCATATGCCGGGTTTTGCATATTCGCCTGAACCCACTCAGTCAGCTCTTCCGCAATCTTGTCCTGCGGCACTTTTAACTTATCTACCTCAACGCCGGCCATATAACTATCCGATTTGTATTTTTTGGCCATGTCTATTCTCTGATTGATATCATTGACCATATCAAAGAGTTTATCCATAGCACCCAGCAAGTCCCTGGGCATAAAATCAATCTTGTAACTATTTCTCCTCCAGGCGCCGGACTTCAGCCTCTTGGTGGCGCGCCAGCTGAAGCTAAAATTATCCACCACCCGCTGGTTATGCCTGATGTCAGTCAAGACGCTGACCACCTTGCCCAGCGGCGACTTCTCCAGCTTGCGCCTGCCCATGTAAAAATTAACACCCATGAGGACAACCAGCAATACTATCAGGATGGCTATCATCCCTGTATCATTCAAATTCATAGCTTCTCCTTATCTTGTTAGCCTATCTCCGATTAAAGCCGCTTTATCTTCTGGCTTTTGTTCCCTGGGATTTCGCAAGCTTGCAGCGTTATTTCGCCTGTGTTGTGGAGCGCTGTTCAAAAGCATTCTAGGCAATCGGCGTAGCATTGTCAAGCTGACGCGATATGCACACTGAACTTATGCAGGCAAATTTCGTTCCGCCTATTTACCTCTTTTTTACCTTTGACCCCGCTACCATGAAGTGATAGAATTAACTCATCATGGGTTTGGTTAGCATTCAAGGAGGGCAAGGCGATGTCGGGGCACTCTAAATGGGCGTCTATCAAACACCAGAAGGGTGTGACTGATGCAAGACGGGGGCAGCTTTTCACCAAACTTACGCGCGAGATTATTATTGCCGCGCGCGAGGGAGGCAGCAATCCCGAAGCGAACTTCCGGCTGAGGCTGGCAATACAGAAAGCCCGCGATAGCAATATGCCGATGGATAACATAGAAAGGGCTATCAAAAAGGGCAGCGGCGAGCTTGAGGGAGCCAGCCTGGTGGAACTTGCCCTAGAAGGATATGGCCCCAGCGGCACAGCAATCCTGGTAACGGCATTGAGCGACAACCGCAATCGGACTATCCAAGAGGTGAGAAACGTCTTCTCGCGCCACGGCGGCAACTTGGGGGAAAGCGGCTGCGTATCCTGGATATTCGACGCGAAGGGACTTATTACCATCAAAACCGAAGGTGCAGATGCCGATGCGCTGGCGCTGGAAGCCATAGATGCCGGCGCTGAAGACGTGAAGGAGGAGAGCGACTATATAGAGATTTACACCAAACCAGAGGAGCTTGAGCTGGTCAGGAAAGCGCTGGAAAAGAAAAAACTGGACATAGCCTCGGCAGAGCTATCAAAGGTGCCCAAGACGCTGACCCCGCTCGACGAAAAGGCGGCTTTACAGACGCTGAAGCTGCTGGATAAACTGGAGGAGCTTGACGAGGTCCAGCATGTATTCAGTAATGCCGATTTCCCCGAGTCCGCCCTGGAGAGCTATCAATTGCAACAGGCTTGATTATAATATTATGTCAATTATACTTCATTCTTCCCGCTTACTGTGAAGATGAGAGTTTTAGGCGTTGACCCGGGTACGGCGGTTATGGGCTATGGGGTGATAGAGGATATAGATGATGACCTAGCCCTGCTCGATTGCGGCGCCCTGGTCAGCCCGGAACGCTCCCCCATCGGGGAGCGTTTGCGTTATCTTTATGATGAGCTGCTAAAGGTCATATCATGCCACCAGCCCGATGTGCTGGCGGTGGAGCAGCCCTTCGTGGCGAAAAACGTCCGCTCGGCGCTGGCAATAGGCCGGGCCCAGGCGGTGGCACTGCTCGCCGCAGCCACCCGGCAAATCCCCGCCTTTGAATATACGCCGGCTCAGATAAAGCAGAGGGTGGCCAATTACGGGGCCAGCAGCAAGGAGCAGATTCAGGAGATGGTGAAGCTACAGCTTGGCCTGCCACAGGTCCCGCAGCCGAACGATGCCGCCGATGCCCTGGCCGCAGCTATCTGCCACCTGCGCGAGATGCACCTGAGCAACCTGCTGGCTGGTCAACAAGGCAAGGAGAAGAGATGATATCCAGCCTTCACGGCAAATTAGAGTCCCTGGGCGGCGACTGGGCCATCATCAATGTCGGCGGCATAGGCTTCCAGGTGCGCATGTCCACCTCAACCCTGAGCAGTCTTGGCAAAATCGGCGACGAGGTAAAGCTGCGCACCCATCTTCACCTGCGCGAGGATAACGTAACCCTCTTCGGCTTCGCCTCGTCCGATGAGCTGGCCCTGTTTCAAACGCTGCTCAGCGTATCCGGCCTGGGGCCAAAGATGGCTCTGGCGATGCTCTCCTCAATGAGCGTGGAACAGCTCACCATGGCCATCGTCACCGGCAATACTGACATGCTCACCATAGTCCCCGGAGTCGGCAAGAAGGTGGCCAGCCGCATCGTCCTTGAGCTCAAGGAGAAAATCGGCGCCGGCTGGGCGATTACCCCACCTACTCAGGTAGCCCAGGAAAACACGGACGTGTTGGCCGCACTGGTCACGCTGGGCTATTCCGCCGCCGAGGCCACCCGCGCCATAGCCAGCCTGCCCGCGTCCACCGACCTCAACCTTGAGGAGAAGATAAAGCAGGCGCTGCAGTATCTGGGCGGGAAGTGATTTGATGGGGGTGTAGGGGTTATAACATGAAAGGCCGAAAGAAGCGGAAGTGGCACCAGATATTTAAAATCGGGCGCCATTATGTTTTATGGCTCGTAGTTCTAGCAATAATAACGGCTTCAATATTTACTTTCAGATTTGCTCAGGATGCTACTTCACTTAAAAATACACTTCCTAACCTAATCACGGCTACCTCAATTATCTCTGCCATTTTGTTTGCGTATTTGCTTATGAGTCTAACTTTATATAGAACTATAAGAGAAAGGCGTCTTAATCGTTTTGTAGAATTGCAGAGTGAGTTACAACCATACCGAGAAGCTTTTTATGACTTGGCAATCGTGCTTTCACGCATATACAAAATAGATTTGAGATGGAAGCAAGACTTTGATAGTTTACTTCATGACTATGATTTTATGGATGACGAAGCACAAAAGCCAAACGGAGTAAGATTCATTCGTACACTTTTTCGCATAGGTGAACAACACTGGGACCTGGGAGATTTTGAAGTCAGTAGGAAGGTTATTACTAATATTGAATTAAACACTATATATGATTGTTTATGCGATCTAAGTAGCTGTCTAGGGCGATATAAGCATTACAAGTACGTATTTAAAGATTTGGGTATCAAATTCGATGATACATCTAAAGATATTATATTTGCTAGTGATGAATGGAGTAACTGGTTATTGAGACATGAAAATAAACTCGGCAAAGTACTAAGTAAAAAATGGAATACTTTTAGCTTTTGGGAATACAAGATAAATGAAGCAATAAGTATAGTTGAAAAGATGCTGGCAAACACACCTGAAGCAATAGATAATTTTAAAAAGCCTATTTCAACCTTATATATTGTTCTTTTTATAGCACTATTTTTTGGTTTAATTCTTCCTATTGTTATTTTATATCACACTTTTTCAGATACAATCAGCAGGTATTTATCTTATTCATCACTTATTGGT
>CAYWUK010000137.1:0-4999 GCA_964461475.1 uncultured Dehalococcoidaceae bacterium | reverse complement strand
GCCTATGCCAGCGCAATTGGCGGCGAACCCCTGGAGATGGTCAAGTGCAAGAGCATAGACCTTGAAGTCCCCGCCCATGCCGAGATTGTGATTGAAGGACTGCTTTCCACCGACGAAATTGAGCCGGAAGCCCCCTTCGGCGAAGCCGGCGGCTACGTGGGCAAGAGAGACATAATGCCTTATCTCACCGTTACCGCCATCACCCACCGCAAGAACCCGATCTATCAAGCCATCCTAAGTCAATTTCCGCCCAGCGAGAGCAGCAAGATGAAGAGCATAGGGTTTTCCGGCGGCCTGCTCAGGCACCTGCGCGAAGTCTGCAAGCAGCCCTGGGTTGTTGACGTCCTGGTGCAGGAATCCGGCTGCGCCGGCCACTCATACGTCGTCAAGGTGAGCAAAACAGAGCAGGAGAACGTCTGGAAGACGCTGGACGAGGTATCGAAATGGATAGGCGCAAACCTCCCCATCGGCCGTATCGTCGTAGCCGTGGATGAAGATATTGATATGTACGATGCCGACGCCATCAACTGGGCAATCAGCACCCGCTGCCTGCCCCACCGCGATACGCGCATAGATAAATCCGAGGCCGCATTTATGGACTTTGCCATAAAGCCCTTCGAAGACGAACTGGAGAAAGCACAGCAGACGACCTCCCGGCTGCTCATCAACGCCACCATGAAGTGGCCATATCCTCCGGTATCCCTGCCCAAAAAGGAGTACATGGAACGGGCCATACAAATCTGGAAAGAGGAGAATCTTCCGCCGATAAAACTCAAGCAGCCATGGTGGGGCATCAACCTCGGCTACTGGCCTGAGGAATGGGACGAGCATGCCACCCTGGCGGTAAAGGGCGACTACAAGAAAGTTGGCGAAGTCCTGGCCACGCGCAGGAAGAAAGCGAAATAGTGCAGGAGGTGATTCAATGGCTATCTGGGACGACGTTATCCCGGAGTCCGATAAGGAAATTTACTACTGGTCCGGCTATAGGGGAACATCTGCGACTTACGGCAAAAAATTGGCGCTGGTGATAATAGACGTCACCTACGATTTCGTAGGTGACAAACCTGAGCCGATACTGAAATCGCAGCAGCGTTACCCGCTGAGTTGCGGTGAAAAAGGATGGGAAGCCGTCCGCCAGATAGCCTCCCTGCTATCCCTGGCCCGGGAAAAGAAGTTGCCCATAGTTTACAGCCTGGCGGAGAAATCCATTCCAGTGGAATGGACGAGAAGAAATTTCCGCATGGAGGACATAAGGAAAAACAAGGGCGGCAACGAAATAGTTAAAGAGATTGCACCCAAAGAAGGAGATATAGTCATCCGCAAGCTCGGCCCGAGCATCTTCCTCAGCACGCCGCTGATAAACGTGCTCACCCCGCTCAAGGTGGATACCCTGCTCGTTTGCGGGGGCGTCACCAGCGGCTGCGTCCGCGCCAGCGTCGTCGATGCCGCCTCGTACGGCTTCAACGTAAACGTCGTTGAGGAGTGCACCTTCGACCGCGGGGAGGTGAGCCACAAGGTAAACCTCTTTGATATGAACTCAAAGTACGCCAGCGTGGTATCGGCCGCCGAGGTTAAAAAATACCTCGATAAATTATAGGCCAGCCTCAGAAAGCCGTTTAAGAAGCCCCTTGCTCCAAATCGGTGGCGGAACATGGGGCTTCTTTATTCTCTTCACAACTCCCTTGCATTGTTATAGTCGGTTCTGGTTGCCTCTTCGCTCTAACCTCACCCCCTTAGTCCCCCCCCTCTCCAATAAGCCAGATAGAACGAGCCCGTTTATAAATATATATTGGAGAGGGGCCAGGGGAGAGGCAGAAACTGCAACCAAATGCAAATATAACCTCCGCTTGACTTGATACGCTCGCCCATTAAGAGTTATTATTTACTGACAATCCGAAATAACCCTGATTCCTCAATGATTTCGCCAAGAGCGTCAGGGAATGGCGTGGCATAAAGATATCAAATGCTATATACACATGGAGGTCTAAAATGGGCAAAGGGGCAAAAGTCGGGGAAGAAAGGGCGCTGCCGGGTAAGAAAGCGGCGGAAATGCTTGATTTAAGGATAGAATACGTCCCCAAAGGCGCATTCCAAACGGTGCCCACCTTCATCGCCAGGGGCAAGGGCGCCCTAGTAGAGGACGTGGACGGAAATGAATATATTGACTTTGCCGCCGGCATTTCCGTGCTTAACATCGGGCACTGCCCGGACGAGGTCATAACAGCGATAAAAGAGCAGGCGGATAAACACCTGCACACCTGCTTCCACGTGTTGATGTATGAATCTTATGTCAAGCTAGCCAAAAAGCTCACTGAGATTACCCCGGGCGATTTTCCCAAGCAGGTGCTGCTGTTGAACAGCGGCGCCGAGGCGGTGGAGAACGCGGTGAAAATAGCCAGAAGATATACCGGCAGGTACGGCGTAATCGCCTTTGAGCGCGCCTTTCACGGCAGGACTTCGCTGGCCATGGGGCTGACCAGCCAGGTGAAGTATTACAAGTATGGGTTTGGCCCCTTTGACCCGGGCATACAGCGCTTCCCTTACGCCTATAGCTACCGCGCACCCTTCAAGACGACCGACGCCGAATATGGCGAATACTGTGTCAGGACGATTGAAGAGAGCTTCAAAACATACACGCCCGCCGAAGCGACCGCCGCCATCATCCTGGAGCCGATTCTTGGCGAGGGCGGCTATGTAATACCGCCACCGGAGTTCCTCAAGGGACTGAGAAAACTGTGCGACGATTACGGCATAGTGCTCATAATCGACGAGATACAATCGGGCATGGGGCGCACTGGCAAGATGTGGGCGATAGAGCATTTTGACGTAGTCCCCGATATCCTGATAGCCGCCAAAAGCCTAGGCGGGGGGCTGGTCTTGTCCGCCGTGGTCGGCAGGAAAGAGATAATGGACTCGGTAGATATCGGCGGCATAGGCGGCACCTTCGGCGGCAATCCCCTTTCCTGCGTCGCCGGCCTGAAAACGATAGAGATAATAGAGAGGGACAACCTGCTCAGCAAGTCAGCCGAGCTTGGCAAGGTTGCTAAAGGCCGACTTGAGGCGATGAAGAAGAAATACAAAATCATCGGGGATGTCAGGTGCCTTGGGCTGGCCATAGGCATTGAGCTGGTGAAAGACCGCCAGAGCAAGGAACCGGCGGGCCAGGAGACCAGCGAGATACTGAGAAGGTGCCATAGGCACGGCCTGATAATAATGTCGTGCGGGGTAGCCCACAACGTCATCCGGCCCATGATGCCCCTAAACATAGGGGAAGGTGAGATGGAGAAGGGGCTGGACATACTGGAAGACGCCATAAAAGAGGCAAACGACAGGCTCTAGTTTTGCGGAAAACATGAGGATAAGCGATGGACGGTTTCTATAACAGGGTGCTGCAAATAGACCTCGGCCGGAGGTCATTTGAGGCGGAGCCCATAGCCGATGAGGTTTATTCCAATCTTTTAGGGGGCAAGGGCCTGGCCACGCACCTGCTGCTGGAAAACATCAGTCCTGGCCTGGACCCCCTCTCGCCGGAAAATGTGCTAATCTTCGCCACCGGCCCGGTCACAGACACGAGGATTTTCGGCTCATCGCGCTACGGCGTCTTCACCAAGTCGCCGCTGACAGGAATATACTGCGAGTCCTATGCCGGGGGCAGCGTGGCCGAGCCGATGAGCCGCACCGGCTATGACGCCATCATAATAAAAGGCGCCTCGGCAAAGCCCGTATACCTTGAGGTTTCCGATGAAAAGGTGGAATTCCACGATGCCGCCCATCTCTGGGGCAAAGAGACCTATGAAACTGAAGACATCCTCCGAGAGAACGCGGGGAGAAAAGACGCCGGAATCGCCGTCATCGGGCCAGCCGCGGAGAAGCTGGTGAGGTTCGCGGTGATTGAGAACGACCGCTGGAGGTCGGCGGGCAGGGCCGGGGCGGGCACGGTGCTGGGGGCGAAGAAGGTCAAGGGCATCGTCTTCCACGGAAACATGAAGAAGAAAGTGGCCGATAGCGAAATTTTATCCCGGTTCTGGAGAGAGACAGGCGCTAAAGCCAAGACAGACAAAGGGGCCCAGGCCTATAAGAAGCTCGGCACGCCGATGATAGTGCCTCTGACCAACATGGCCGGCGCCTTCCCCACCCGCTACTGGTCGAGAGGCACATACGATAAATGGCAAAACATCAGCGCCGAGGCATTACTGGAGAAGTGCAAGGTCAGGCCAAACTCCTGCCCGAAATGTTTCCTGGCCTGCGGAAAGCTGACCGAGATAGTCGACGGCAGGCATAAGGGACTGATAATCGAGGGGCCTGAATATGAGACCATCGATGCCTTCGGCGGGCTTTGCCTCATAGACGACATCAGGGAGATAGCCTACCTCAACGATATATGCGACAGGCTGGGCATGGATACCATAAGCGCGGGCAACCTCGCCGCCTTCACCATAGAGGCCTCACACAGAAAACCAATCGGAGTGAAAATAGAATACGGTGATGTTGACGCCATCGTCGACCTGCTGCATAAGATGGCAAGAAAAGAGGGCGTGGGGGCCATTCTGGCGGAGGGCATAAGATACGCCAGCAGGGAGTGGGGGCTGGAAGACCTGGCCATTCACGTCAAAGGGATGGAGCCGCCAGGCTACGAGCCCAGAGTGCTCAAGGGAATGGGGCTGGCCTACGCCACCTCCGACCGCGGCGCCTGCCACTTAAGAGCTACCGTCTATAAACCAGAGCTCACCGGGGCGATTCCCGCCGACCAGATTGAGGGCAAGGCCGAGCTGCTCCTGGACTACGAAGACCGGCACACGCTATTTGACGCTCTCATCCTCTGCCGCTTCTTCCGCGACCTGTACCGCTGGGACGAGCTTTCACTGCTGGTAAAGGCCACCACAGGGATGGAGGCGGATAAGACACGGCTGCGGGAGATAGCGGCGAACATCAGGAACAAGGTCAGGGAGTTCAACCTGCGCGAGGGGATGACGAAGGACGACGACACTCTGCCGAAGCG
>CAYWUK010000136.1:0-5001 GCA_964461475.1 uncultured Dehalococcoidaceae bacterium | reverse complement strand
GGTCAAGGCCGACGAAGACTGGCCCATCCACCGTCCTCCGCCCTCTTTTGAAGAGCAAAAGACGAGCACCGAGATGCTTGAGACCGGGCTTAAGGTCATTGACCTCATCACGCCGTTCACCAAAGGCGGCAAGGTCGGCGCTTATGGCGGCGCCGGGGTGGGCAAGACGGTTATCATCCAGGAGCTTATTCGCAATATCGCCGCGGTGCATGGCGGCTATTCCGTGTTCACCGGCATTGGTGAAAGGTCGCGCGAGGGCAATGACCTGTGGCATGAGATGGAGTCCTCCGGTGTGCTGGACAAGACGGTTATGGTCTTTGGTCAGATGAACGAGCCGCCAGGAGTCCGCCTCCGCGTGGGGTTGACCGGCCTGACCATGGCGGAGTACTTCCGCGATGTAGAAGGCCAGGATGTCCTGCTCTTTATCGATAATATCTACCGCTATATACTGGCGGGCATGGAGGTATCGGCGCTGCTGGGGCGTATGCCCTCGGCGGTGGGCTATCAACCCACGCTGGCCACGGAGATGGGCGAGCTTGAGGAGAGGATTACCTCCACGCAGAAAGGCTCAATTACCTCCTTCCAGGCGATATATGTGCCCGCCGATGACTACACCGACCCCGGCGTGGTTACCACCTTCGGACACCTTGATGCTGTTATCGCCCTGGAGAGGTCTATCTCCGAACAGGGGCTGTATCCGGCGGTGGACCCGCTGACCTCAACTTCGCGCATACTTGACCCGGCTGTCGTAGGTGAGGAGCATTACCAGGTAGCGCGCGAGGTGCAGCGTGTGCTGCAGCGCTATAAGGACTTGCAGGACATAATCGCCATACTGGGCATCGAAGAGCTCAACGACGAAGATAAGCTTACCGTCGCCAGGGCGCGCCGCATCCAGAGGTTCTTGTCGCAGCCGATGTTCGTCACCGAGGTTTTTACCGGCAGGAAAGGGAAATATGTGAAGATAGCGGATACGGTGCGGGGCTTTAAGGAGATTCTGGAAGGCAAGTATGATGATCTGCCTGAGCAGGCTTTCTATATGGTGGGAGGCATAGAGGAAGTGGTGGAAGCAGCCAAGAGTTTGCAGGGATAGGTGGGTTTAAATGGCTGGCATAAGGCTTGATGTAGTTACTGCGGAGCGCATGGTGTATTCCGACGAGGTTGAAGCGGTGATTGCCCCCGGAACTGAAGGTCAGCTGGGCATCCTGCCGCACCATGCTCCGCTGATGACTGCCCTGCAAGCTGGCGAACTCAGGGTGAGGAAGGGTGGAAAAGAAGTCTCCTTGGCCGTTTCCGGCGGCTTCCTTGAGGTGCGCCCGGACAGGGTTATAGTGCTGGCGGATTCTGCTGAGCATGCTGAGGAAATTGACGTGGCGCGTGCGGAGGAGGCCAAGCGCCGGGCGCAGAAGCGGTTGGCCGAAAAGCGCGCTACCGGTTTGGATTCGGCCCGTGCCGAAGTGGCGCTGCGCAGGGCAATAACGCGCCTGACCATAGCTGAGAAGGTGAAGAAGAGAAGGAAAGGATGAATCCCTTTGCTTCTCTGCAAGGGATAACCTGCGGGCGAAGGTTGTTTTTACAAAATCTCCAGCCTGACTCTGGTGCCTGCTTTAGCTGCTTTTACCCTGAGTAAGGTGCGCATAGCCTGAGCAATTTGCCCTTGCTTGCCAATAATTCTGCCCTTATCCTCGTCGGCAACCTGCAACTTGAGCGTCAGGCCGTTTTCGTTAGTTTCCTCTTCAATTTGTACTGCATCCGGCTCGTTGACAATGGATTTGGCGATGTACTCTACTAGTTCTTTCATGTTTTCTCCTTGGTCGGTTTGGACTTTTCTATAATGCCTGCCTTGGTCAGCAACCTGGCCGCAGTAACTGTTGGTTGTGCTCCCTGTTTCAGCCATCGTAAGGCCTTTTCCTCATTGATGACTACTGTCTCAGGGTCAGTCAGGGGGTTATAGTGTCCAATGATGTCAACGAAGGCACCATCGCGTGGAGCCTCGAGGTCAGCGGCTACCAGCCGATAGCTCGGCTTTTTTTTGGAACCAACACGCCGTAGTCTAATTCTTAACATTATCTCGCTTCCTGCTAATAATACCCCATCATTATGCAACATAACCAGGCGACTGTCAATGTCAATAGATAAATATTTTATTGGGGAGATAAGGTTCCGTTCGGTTTTGGTTGCGATAGTTTAACCGATTGTCATTGCGAGGAGCGTAGTGACGAAGCAATCTCTATCTATCGTGTTATGGGCTTGCTTCGCTCCGCTCGCAATGACATGAGAGAGTAACCAAGCGCAAACGAAACCGGAAATAAAGTTGCTAAGAAATCGGACGAAAGTTATAATCAGGGTATGAAGGTGGAGGACCTGCATGATTGGCGGGTAAGCATCAGCCAGGCCATGCAAATACAGGCCGGGCTGGCGGCGCAAGTCTCCAGGGCGAATGAGGTCGTCAATCCGCGTTTTATAGCCGGCGTTGATATTTCGACTAGGAGGGGGGAGGAGATGGCCACGGGGGCTGTGGTCGTCCTGAATTACCCCCAGCTTGAACTGGTGGAGGTGCAGGTGGTGAATAAGGCGCTTACCCTGCCTTATATACCAGGGCTTCTTTCCTTCAGAGAAGCGCCGTTGATACTGGCCGCCTGCGAGAAAATCAGCACAACGCCGGACCTTATTCTCGTTGATGGCCAGGGCATCGCCCATCCCCGCCGACTGGGGCTTGCTTCTCACCTCGGCCTGCTGCTGAATACCCCGACAATCGGATGTGCCAAGTCCAGGCTCTGCGGCAGCCATGACGAGCCTGGCACAGAGGCGGGCAGCTATGCCGAGCTGGTGGACAGGGGTGAGGTTGTTGGAGCCGCTCTGCGCACCAGAACGGCCGTTAAGCCCGTTTATGTCTCTACAGGCCACATGGTTGACCTTCGTGCCGCCGTTCACTGGGTGCTAAAATGTTGTCGAGGCTATCGCTTGCCCGAGCCGACGCGCCTCGCGCACCTGGGGGCCGGGGGCCATTTAAAACAGGCTGCGGTGTACCAGCCGTCATTATAAGGATTTTTAAGCAGGGAGAGCTGAGATATATGCAGGAATTGATAGACAGGCTGAAGGACTTACAGGACAGAATCTCGATGGCGCTGGTGCACCTTTGACATAGCCGGCAAGGAGAAAGAAATCGCTGGGTTGGAGAAGGAATCGGCGCAGCCCGATTTCTGGTCGGACCAGGCCAGCGCGCAGGGCGTTATGCGCCAGCTGGCGGGGTTGAGTAAGGTAGTGCAGGAGTGGCGGGAGCTGGAGAAAGAGGTTACTGATATTGACGAGCTAATTGCCCTGGCCGGAGAGGACGAATCGCTGCAGTCGGAGCTTCAGTCTGAGCTGGAGACGGCGGCCTCCCGACTAGACACCATGGAGTTCCAGGCGGCTTTTAAGGATGAGTACGATGCGAGGGATGCAATTCTGGCAGTCCATGCTGGCGCCGGAGGCACCGAGTCCCAGGACTGGGCGGAGATGTTGATGAGGATGTATCTTCGCTGGGCGGAGCGCCGCGGTTATAAAACGGAGATACTGGATGTCTCCCCCGGCGAAGAGGCCGGGGTCAAGAGCGCGGTTATCAGCGTTGAAGGCGATTACGCCAGCGGCTATTTGAAGTCGGAGCATGGCGTCCACCGCCTGGTCAGGCTTTCTCCTTTTGATGCTGATCATGCCCGCCATACCTCTTTTGCGCTGGTGGAGGTCATGCCTCAGGCCGAGGCCGATGTTGATGTCAGGATTGACCCTGAAGACTTAAAAGTGGACACCTTCAGGTCGAGCGGTCCGGGGGGGCAGCACATGCAGAAGACGAGCAGCGCGGTGAGGCTGACACATCTGCCAAGCGGGATAGTGATATCCTGCCAGAGCGAGCGCTCTCAGCACCAGAACAAGGAAATAGCCCTGAAAATACTGCGGGCGCGCCTGCTGGAGCTTGAACTGGAGAAGAGGGACGAAGAAAGGGCCAGGCTCAAGGGCGAGCACGTGACTGCCGGATGGGGCAACCAGATTAGAAGCTATGTCCTCCATCCGTATAAGATGGTGAAAGACCACAGGACGGATTATCAGACCAGCAACACCGATGCCGTGCTGGATGGAGACCTGGATGATTTTATCAATGCCTACTTAAGGTCCATTATGGGGAAAGGGAATGATTAGAAAGACCTGTTTGTCAGCGCTAATCTTATGCCTGCTCCTATCTATATTCAGTCCTGGCCTAGCCCGGGCCGACGACCAGATAAATGTGCTTAGCGACTCAACCAGGGTGGAGTTCCCCGGACAGCTTGTATTTAACCTGTCCGTCCGGAGCGATGCCGATATAACTGATATACGCCTTCATTACAGGGTTGAGCGCATGGAACATGCCCAGATAACCAGCGAGGTTTACATTGGTTTTGTGCCCGATACCCTGGTTCAGGCTGAATGGAGCTGGGACATGAAGAAGACGGGGGGGCTGCCCCCGGGCTCCACCGTGCGCTACTGGTGGACGGCCAAAGACGCCGCAGGCAATGAGGTCGAGACCGCTCCGACTCAGGTGAATTTTGATGATAATCGCTATTCCTGGCACAGCACAACCCAGGGGCCATTGACCTTGAACTGGTATAGTGGCGACGATTCTTTTGCCTCCACGCTTATGGCTGCCGCTCAGCAGGCGCTTGTCCGGCTGAATGAAAATACCGGGGCGGCAGTTAAAAATCCTGTGACTATATATATCTATGCCAGCGCCAGCGATTTGCAGGGGGCGATGATTTATCCCCGCGAATGGACGGGAGGAGTGGCTTTCCCCGCATACAATACTATCTCCATCGGGATAGGCCCGGAGGACATGAGCTGGGGGATAGGGGCGATTGCCCATGAGTTGACGCACCTTGTCATACACCAGCTCACCTTTAATCCCTACGGCGACCTGCCGACATGGCTTGACGAAGGCCTAGCCATGTATGCCGAAGGGCCGCTGGACACCGTATTTGTCACCTTTCTCAATAA
>CAYWUK010000135.1:0-5090 GCA_964461475.1 uncultured Dehalococcoidaceae bacterium | reverse complement strand
TTACCGGGGCGATGGACAGCAGTGGGTATTTTGCCGCCAATGGCTTCAGCGCCACCATAATTCTGGAGCAGGGTTTCCCGTCGAATTCGGATGTTGTCGCCGTGAACACGGAAAGCCGCGCTGATGCCCCTGATTCGGCGCGCAGCAAGACCAGGCAAGCCGCCAGGAACATGGCCGGCAAGATGATTTACAAGAAGATAGACTCCACGCTGCGTGGGAACATTGGGGTTGAGCTAAAGGCGCTCATGGAGGAGACAGCCTGCGAGAGAGCCATCGTGGCCCCCGCTTTCCCGGCGCTGGGCAGGACAACGGTGGATGGCATAGTGCTGGTTGATGGAATAGCGGTGGCTGAGACGCAGTTTGCTCATGACCCGACATCGCCGGTGAGAGAGTCATATCTTCCCGGCGTGCTTGAGCGCTCAACCGGGCTTAAGGTCGGCCTGGTATCTCTGGAGCAGGTAGAAGCCGGGGCGGAGCCCCTTTATGCCGTCATCCGCGATATGTCGCAGAAAATACTGGTCTGCGATGCTGTTGAGCAGCATCATCTTGCCTGCATCGCACGGGCGGCAGCACTGGCGGGGGGACGCTGGCTACTCTGCGGCTCGGGCGGCTTTGCCAGGGAGCTTCCTGTTTTCCTGGGCCGTGTGCGCGGGGTTAGTAAGATAACCTCTTCGCGCAGGCCATCTGGAGCGGCGCTGATAGCGCTTGGCACCCGCAATGAGGTTGCGATAAAGCAGTTGCTCAAGGTGAAAGAAGAACTTGGCCTTGATATTATAGAGCTGGAAGGCCTGAGCCTGAATCGGGAAAAGAACAGCGAGGAGGCTGGGCGACTCTCTAAGGAAGCCGGAGGCATCCTCAGCAAGGGAAGGAGCGTGGCGCTCACCTCGGCCTTTTCGCAATATGCGCCCGCCTTGCAGCGCCTGCTCCCGTCCTTTATGGCTGCGCTGGTGGCTGATATCCTGTCGGCAAGAAGCGTGGCTGGCCTTTTTCTATCCGGCGGGGATATAGCTGTGGCGGCCTGCCGTAGTCTGGCAACCTCGGCCATCCAGGTCTATGGCGAGGTGGAGGCGGGTGTCCCGGCGGGAGAGCTCCTCGGCGGCGGCTGTGGGGGAATTAGGGTGGTTACCAAGGCGGGCGGCTTCGGCACGGAATCGGCGCTGGTGAAGTCAATTTCATATCTGGAGAAAGGGGATTTGCCATGAGTGTAGGATATAAACCGCTGCTCGCCATTACTATGGGGGACGCTGCTGGCTCCGGGCCGGAAATCATCGCAAAAGCACTGGCCGATTTGGAAATAAGGGGAATGTGTCGCCCTGTGGTGGTAGGCGATGCCGCCACTATGCAGGCCGCGCTAAAAATTACCGGCGTCACTGGCGAGATGCGTACGATAGCGAAGCTCGCGGAGGCCTCGTTCAAAGAGGGGATTATTGAGGTTATAGACCTGCATAATATCCAGCTTGACCGACTCAAGAGAGGGCAGGTTGATACTATGGCGGGCAAGGCTGCCTATGAGTATATCAAGCTGGCTACGGCCATGACCCTGAAGGGCGAGTGCGATGCCCTGGTAACCTCCGCTATCAACAAGGAGGCGCTGAACAAGGCAGGGTATCATTATGACGGGCACACCCATCTGCTCGCCGAGCTTTGCCGGGCAACCGACGTGGCCATGATGCTGGTATCCGGCAGGCTCAGGGTGTCGCATGTGACCACGCATGTTTCGTTGCGTCGGGCCATTGAGCTGGTGCGCGCGGAGCGGATACTCGTTGTGCTTAAGCTCACCGATGATGCCCTGCGGGAGATGGGGATAGAAAGGCCGCATATCGCCGTGGCTGGCCTCAATCCCCACGCCGGGGAGGGTGGCCTTTTCGGGGATGAAGAGGCGAAATACATAACGCCTGCTATAGAGAAAGCCCGCCAGCAGGGCATGGATGTGACTGGTCCGTTGCCGGCGGACTCCGTCTTCCTGCGTACCGCTCAGGGACAATTTGATGCTGCCGTCGCCATGTATCACGACCAGGGACATATCGCCCTGAAGATGCTCGGCATCACCGAAGGGGTTAATGTAACCCTGGGGCTGCCCATAATCAGGACTTCCGTTGACCACGGCACGGTATTCGGCAAGGCGGGCAAGGGCACGGCAGACCCCAAGAGCCTGATTGAGGCCATCAAGCTGGCAAGCCTGATGAGTCGCCATCGCAGAAAGTTACCAAAGACTGTCTGATTCAGCGTTTACATTTTGTCTGTGCCCGCAAATAGTGTTATTATATTTTTACAACCGGCGCCGGGCTGACTATTAAATCAAGGGGTTTATATTATGCTCAAAAAGGTCAAGCTCCCCTATGGCAGTTCCTTTATTGAGGCCGAGATACCGACCGAGAACATAGCCTACACGCTGGGTACCAGGGATGTTGCCGGCCTCAGGGATGAAGCAAAGGCGATAACCGACAGCCTGCGCTCTCCCATAGGGCGTCCTCCGCTCTTGGACTGCATCAGCGAAGATGATAAGGTGGTGGTGATTGTTACCGACAACACCAGGCCATGCCCCGACGATAGGGTGCTGCCACCTGTACTGGCTGAGTTGGAAAGAAAGGTCAGACGCGACAATATCACGATAATAGTTGCCCTCGGCATGCACGAGCCTCTTGATAAAAAAGAGATGATTAAAAAGCTGGGCAAGGATGTGGTTGATAAATACAACGTCGTCAACCACGACGTCCACGACTGCACTATAATCGGCGAGACGTCTATAGGCACCCCCGTGGAGATAAACAACAGGGTCATCGCCGCCGATTTCCGCATAAGCACCGGGTTCATAGAACCGCACCTTTTCGCCGGCTTCTCCGGCGGCAGGAAGAGCATAGCGCCGGGCGTTTTCGGCACGCATTCGGTTTATAAGAACCACAGCTTCAAGATGATAGACCATCCCTGTTCCCGCGCCGGCATCCTCAAGGGCAACCCGATACATGAGGACATGATAGAGATTGCCAGGATGGCCAGGCTGGATTTCATCGTTAACGTGTTGCTCAACAAGAAGCGGGAAATCACACATGTGGTGGCGGGCGACTTCATCAAGGCGCATGAGCAGGGCTGCGAGCTATCTAGGCAGGTGATAGGGGCGAAGGTTGACAGAAAAGTTGATATAACAGTTACCACCAACAGCGGCGCCCCGCTCGACCTTGATTTCTACCAGACGGTCAAGGGGATGCACAACGCAGCCATGCTGACCCGCGAGGGGGGCATCATAATAATAGCCTCGGCCTGCAACACCGGCGTCGGGCCGGGGGAGTTCATGGAATTACATGCCTCCTGCGCTTCGCCGAAGGAAATCCTGCAGAAGATAAGGCGCGACGAGCCAATAGGCGTTCAGTGGAACAACCAGCTCTTGGCCCGGGTTCAACTGAGGAACGACATTTACCTGGTTTCCGACCTGGAAGGCGCCATAGCTAGGCAGATGAAGGTGATGCCTATGAAGACGGTGGAGGAAAGCCTGGATAAGGCCTTTAAGGCCCTCGGGAAGGACGCCGAAATTGCGCTGGTTCCGGAAGGGCCGCTGGTGCTGCCCCTGACGGGCATCCCCGCCTTCTAAGTTTTGTAAGTTTTGAGTATATAAATTATCGTTAAGGAGGTCAGCCTTGTCAAAGAAAGTAACCAAGGAAGAGCTTCTGGCTAAGGCGCAAAAGCCGGCCGAGGATGCGATGAAGCTGCATCCGTTTTATCAGGGCAAGATACAGACCCTGCCCAAGTGTGTCATCCGCGATTTCAATGATTTTTCCATCTGGTATAGCCCCGGCGTGGCGGCGCCCTGCAAAGCGATAGAGGCCGATAAAGAGAAGGTCTATCAGTACACCAACAAGTGGAACACCGTGGCGGTGGTCTCCGATGGCAGCAGGGTTCTCGGCCTGGGGAACATCGGGCCGGAGGCCGCCCTTCCGGTGATGGAGGGCAAGGCGCTCTTGTTCAAATACCTGGGTGGGGTAGATGCGGTGCCTATATGCCTCGGCACCAATGACCCTGATGACATAATCCGGGCGGTAAAGTGGTTGCAGCCGTCCTTTGGCGGCATAAACCTGGAGGACATCGCCAACCCCAAGTGCTTCTATATTCTGGACACATTGAGAAAGGAATGCGAGATACCGGTGTGGCACGATGACCAGCAGGGTACGGCAGCGGTTACGCTGGCCGGGCTTATCAACGCCCTGAAGATAGTGGGCAAGAAGAAGGAGAACGTCAGCATTACGCTGATTGGCTCAGGAGCGGCTAACCTGGCCTTCGCCAGGCTCCTTTTCTCCGACGGCTTCAAGCCGGGGAGCATGACCGTAGTGGACAGCAAGGGCATACTGCATCCCGGCAGGGCTGACCTTGAAGCAAATAAAGCGGCGAATCCATATAAGTGGGACCTCTGCCAGAAGACCAACTCGGAGAAGAGGACGGGCGGCATCGCCGAGGCGCTCAGGGGGGTGGATGTCTGTGTGTCTTTGTCCAAATCGGGGCCGGATACCATAAAGCCGGAGTGGATAAAGGCTATGGCAAAGGACGCCATAACCTTCCTCTGCGCCAATCCCATCCCCGAAGCATGGCCCTGGGAGGCCAAGGAGGCCGGCGCTAGGATTGTGGCCACGGGGAGGTCGGACTTCCCCAACCAGGTGAACAACTCCACCGGTTTCCCCGCCATCTTCCGCGGCGCCCTAGACGTCAAGGCCAGGACAATCACCGATGAAATGTGCATCAGCGCCGCCTATGCGTTGGCCGAATACGCCGAGGAAAAGGGGATACATGATGATTATATCTCACCCACGATGGACGAGCCTGATGCGCTTATTAAAGAGGCGGTGACGGTGGCCATGAAGGCCATAGAGCAGGGCGTCGCGCGGGAAACTCCTTCTCGCGAAGAGCTTATAAAGCGTGCCGAAAAGATGATTAGGGAGGCGCAGGAGGCGGCGAAACTGCTGATGAAATCGGGGTTGATACGCCCCGCGCCGAAGACCTAATCGGCTCACCCTGGCTGGGGAACGGATACTAAATGAGAGAGGTAGATGCTAAGCAAATAACCGAGACGGTATCGCGGCTTTTCCAGGAGGCCTGCCACTATC
>CAYWUK010000134.1:0-5131 GCA_964461475.1 uncultured Dehalococcoidaceae bacterium | reverse complement strand
GGGGCATGATATACCCAAAAGGGCTGCTGATGTAATTGTTACCGATGGTTTCACGGGGAATATAGTGCTCAAAACAATCGAAGGCTTCAGCGATAACTTTCTCACTTCAATGAAGCAGGTAGGACATGTCTTCTCTAACCTGTCCCATCTTCGCGGACGAGACCTGCTCCGCGTCATTGGCGTGGGTTCATTGTTTAAGCTGATGGACTATACCTTGTTCGGCGGGGAGTTTCTCCTCGGCATTGACGGCAATGTTATCATCGCTGACGGGGGAAGTCATGCCAAGGCGATTAAGAACGCCATAGGCCTGGCCAAGGAGACAGCGGATAGGAATATAGCGCAAATTATCAAGGAGGGAAACTATGAGCAAGCCGCTCGCGATTGACGACAACAATTTTGACAAAGTGGTAACGCAGGCAAAGACGCCCGTGCTGGTTGACTTCTGGGCGGCCTGGTGTGGGCCCTGCCGCATGGTGGCGCCGGTGGTGGAGGAGCTGGCGGAAGAATACGATGGCAAGATAAGCTTTGCCAAGGTTGATGTTGACCAGAACCCCAAAATTGCCGGCAGATATGGTATAATGAGCATTCCCACGCTTATACTTTTCAAGGATGGAAAGCCCATCACCAATATAGTGGGCTTCAGGCCAAAGCCGCAGTTAAAGCAAAGCCTGGATGCAGCACTCGGTTAGATGTGGTTATGCGAGTCGTCATTTTAGATGACAGCGAAAAAGCGAATAGCTGCGGCGCCGACTGCGGGCAGGACTGGTCTTCGGCTGAGGTCATTGCCCTTGCCAGGAGAAGCATTGAGGCCAGGTTTGGCAAAGAAATAACTCTTGAATACGTCAACCTGAGCGCGTGTGGGGTTGAGTGTCTGGAGGCTGGACTGCAACGAAAAATCGGCGATTGGGGGTTGTCGCTGCCAACGCTGGTTATAAACGGCGAGCCGAGAATTTCGGGGCAATTTGATATGCGCCTGATGCTGGATGCCATTGAGGCCGAGTTAGAGATTAATCGCTAAAAGGAGTTAAAGAGGCTAATCCCATGGCTGAGAATCCCAAAAAAGAATATGATGTGGCCATAATCGGCGGCGGCCCTGCCGGGCTGAGCGCCGGCGTTTATACGGCCAGGGCAAGGCTGAAAGGCCTGCTAATCGAGAGGGGGATGGTCGGCGGCCAGATAGTGAACGCCGAGCAGGTGGAGAACTACCCCGGCTTCGCCGACGGCATCAGCGGCTTTGAGCTGGCCCAGGCCATGCACCAGCAGGCGACCAAATTCGGCCTGGAGACTGTGATGGCAGAGGTCGTCGGCATCGAAGTCAATGGCGGGCGTAAGGTGATAAAAACCAGTGAAGGCGACTTTATTGCTAGGGCGGTGATTATCGCCAGTGGCACGGACCGCATGAAGCTCGGCGTGCCCGGGGAAGCGGAGTTTACCGGCAGAGGGGTATCCGTCTGCGCTACCTGCGATGCTGCCTTCTTCAAGGACAGGCCTGTGGCCGTGGTCGGCGGCGGCAATGCTGCCATCAACGAGGCGCTGACTCTGAGCAAGTTCGCCTCTAAGGTTACGGTGATACACCGCAGAAAAGAGCTGCGCGCCACCCGTATTGTGCAGGAGAAGGCCTTTGCCACGGCGAAGATAGAGTTCTTGCTTGAAACTGTGGTTGAGGAGATTATCGGCGATGATTTCGTCAAGGGACTAAAGCTGCGCAATGTAGTTACCGGTAAAAAATCTGTCCTGGACGTGGCCGGGGTCTTCGTAGCCGTCGGGCTGAAGCCGAATACCGACTATCTTAAAGCTATTTTGCCGTTGGACGATGCTGGCGCTGTCATCACTAACGGGAATCTGGAGACGGCGGTGCCCGGCATCTTCGCCGCCGGCGACGTGAGGCATGACTCAATACGCCAGTCCATAGCTGCGGCCGGGGATGGCGCAATAGCGGCTATCAGGGCGGAAAAATTCATCTCGGGTTAATAGTGCCGACCCTTTTAGTCGGTGCCATGTAATAGTATAATTAGCAGCGAAGGAGAGCATAGTGAAGGTTATTTTTCTGGAAGATGTCCCCAATGTGGCAAGGGCCGGGGAGGCCAAAGTGGTGGCCGATGGCTACGGCCGCAACTATCTCTTACCGCGCGGGCTGGCGGTGTTAGCCAATTCATCTGCGGCAAACGTGGTGGAGGCGCAGCTCAAGAAGATTGCCCGCCGCGAGGCCCAGACCGAAGTCGAGATGCTTGAACTGGCCAAGCAACTGGAGGGCAGGGAGATTGTCCTGAAAGCTAAAAGCGGGGCTACAGACAAGCTCTACGGCTCGGTTACCAGCGCCGATATTGCCGAGGCGTTGAGCAATGCCGTTAACGTAAATATTGATAAGAGGAAAGTGGAGCTGGAGGAGCCCATCCGCCAGCTCGGCGACTATGAGATAGCCATCAGGCTGTTTAAAGAAATAGCTCCTAAGGTAAAACTGGCGGTGGTGGGGGAGGAAGCGAAGGAGGAAGAAAAAGAGGAGCAGGAGAAGAAGCCAAAAGCAAAGAAGGCCAAAGTAGCGAAGGCTGAGAAGGGCGAGGCGGAGGTGACTGAAGGGGAAGAGAAAGCGAAGAAGCCGAGGGCAAAGAAGACGAAAGAAGTGAAAGCGGAGGAGGGAAAGGCGGAAGCGGAGGGGGCAGAAAAGAAGGAGAAGACGGAAGAGGCAGAATAGGGTGAATGGGGATAAGTTACCGCCGCATGATGTTGATGCTGAGGAAGCCGTAATAGGGTCGCTGCTGATAGACGGCGAATCAGTCTATAAGGTAGCCACCTTTCTTCAGACGCAGGATTTCTATTACGACCAGAACCGCTGGATTTATGACGCCTGCCTGGAGCTTTACCGTCGCCCCGACCATGCCATAAATCAGATTACAGTGGCGCAGGAGCTTTCCCGGCAGGGCAGACTGGAGGCATGCGGTGGCGCCGCTCAGCTCAGCCACCTGATATCCATATGCCCCACCTCTCTTGATATAGAGCACTATGCCCAGATTGTTTACCGGCTTTCCGTGATGCGCAACCTCATCAGGGCGGCCGACCAGATCGCGACTGTCGGCTATGAAGCCGGCCCGGATGTTGATGCCAGCCTTAACAAGGCAGAGGATATCCTCTTCAGGCTGCGCCATGGGCAAAGCCCTCGGGACTTGATTCACATTCGCCAGGTGCTGGACAAGTACTTTGAGCTTGCTCCAGAGGAAGAAGGCCATCCTGGAACTCAGTTGCCCTATGTGCTCTCCGGCTTCGCCGGCCTTGATGAGTTCCTGAGCGGGTTTCAGCGCTCAGACCTTATTATTATCGGCGGCAGGCCGAGCATGGGCAAGACCAGTTTTGCCCTCAATGTCGCCAGAAACGCTGCTGTTAATGAAAAAGCAACGGTAGCCATGTTCAGCCTGGAGATGGCCAGGGACTCGGTGGTCTTGCGCCTGCTGTCCAGCGAGGCGGGAGTGAATTCAAGGCGGATTCGCTTAGGACATCATAGCGAAGATGAGGAGAGGCGAATCATGGAAGCTATCGGCACTTTCTCCGAAGCGCCGCTATATGTTGATGATTCGCCGCAAACCAGGGTAGCTGAAATGCGCAGCAAGGCCCGCCGCCTCCACTTCGAACGTGGTATTGACCTGATTATAGTTGACTACTTGCAACTGATGACAGGAGACCGGAGGAGCGAAAACCGCGTCCAGGAAGTCAGCGACATCTCGCGTTCGCTTAAAGGATTGGCCAGGGAGCTCAATGTGCCGGTGATAGCAGTTTCTCAGTTGAGCCGTGCCCCGGAAGGGCGGGCATCGCATGAGCCCCAGCTTTCCGACCTGCGTGAAAGCGGCAGCATTGAGCAGGATGCCGATGTAGTGCTCTTTATCTATCGTGAAGAGTATTATTATCCTAATGAAGACGACTGGAGAGTTCAGCATCCGAATTCTACTGGGGATTATCCAAGGGAAGAGGCAGATGTTATCATTGCCAAGCACCGTAATGGCCCTACCGGCCAGATAAAGCTACGTTTCAGGCATAACCTGGCCAGGTTTGAGAACCTTTACAGCGAAGAGCCAAGGTTGATATGAAGCAGTTTGACGGCTTTCCATCCAAGATGGAGTTCACCTCAATTCCCAATATTTTCCTCAGCAAACTTGTGCCCGAGTTCAGCGATATCGCTGAACTGAAGGCCACGCTGCATATGCTGGCTGCGATTTATCGCAAACGGGGTTATCCTCGTTTCGTAACGTATAAGGAGCTTCTGGCGGATGCCGCCTTGATGAACGGCTTTGCCGGTGCGGAGAAGCCAGCAGAGGAGATATTGCGCGGTGCCCTGAAGATGGCCGTTGAAAGGGGGACGTTCCTCCGTTTAACTCTGGAGGGTGATGGCGCTGACGAGGATGTCTATTTCCTGAATAGCGAAGCGGACAGGAAGGCTGTAGCCAGGATTGAGAATGGCGAGCTCAGATTGAGCGGATTAAAAACGAAGGGGCAGGCCTATGTTGTCGCGGAGAAGCAGCCCGATATATTCACCCTTTATGAACAGAACATAGGCGTGTTGACTCCGATGATTGCCGACGAGCTGCGGGAAGCCGAAAAATTATACCCCGAGGACTGGATAAGGGATGCCGTAAAAGAGGCGGTTAACCAGAACAAGAGAAAGTGGAGCTATATCTCTGCAATCCTGGAGCGCTGGTCGAGCGAAGGTAGAAGCGATGGAACATATCAACGAGATTCTAAAAAAGGCCCGGATAAATACGTCAGGCAAAGATACGGGCACATGGTCCAGCGCTGAGGAGGAGTCGCCGGGCGACCCGGATTGCCCCATCTGCAAGGGGGCGGGCAGGGTGCACCCTCTTCTGAGCACGGGGAAGCCGGACTACAGTCGGGTAGTCCCCTGCCAGTGCACCCTTAAGGGGCTGGATGAGGAACGCCATGCCCGCTTGCAGAGGTACAGTAACCTGGGCTCGCTGGCCCGTTTTACCTTTGATAATCTGGATCCGCAAGGGAGAAGCGGCAACCCCAGGAACCAGGAGCAGTATTCCCGCGCTTATCAGGCCGCCCGCTTGTTCGCAACTGAGCCAAAGGGCTGGCTGGTGCTCAGCGGACGCAGCGGCTGTGGCAAGACCCACCTGGCGGCGGC
>CAYWUK010000133.1:0-5159 GCA_964461475.1 uncultured Dehalococcoidaceae bacterium | reverse complement strand
CAGCTGGTGCACAATGGCGACTTCGCCAACTATGCCTCCATCTGCGAATATCTGGCGCAGAGGAACATTCATCCCCTCTTCCTGACCGATACCGAGGTATCGGTGCTGGTCTTTGACCTGCTGCACCGCATCCATAATTACCCTCTGGAATACGTCATTGAGTCACTGGCGCCGACGACCGAACGCGATTTCACCCTGCTCCCTGAGGATAAACAGAGCATCTACCAGATGCTCCAGCAGGTGCATATGCACGGCTCGCCAGACGGCCCCTGGTTCTTCCTCATCGCGCAATCCGCTCAGGCGGAGAAGGCCTTCCGCCTCATCGGCATCACTGATACCAGCATGCTGCGCCCGCAGGTCTTCGCTTTGCAGGAAGGAGAGGCCGCCATCGGCTTCGCTGCTTCGGAAAAACAGGCTATCGATGCCGCCCTGCACAGCCTGGCCGACGAGGACTCGCGGTTCTGGCCGCATGCCGACCGCTACTGGAACGCTCGCGGCGGCAGCCATACCGACGGCGGGGCTTTCATCTTCGCCGTGCAGTCGGATGGCGGGGGCAAACCAACACTTGTCTGCACCGATAAGTTCGGACGGCGCATTGCCGTTGAAGGAGATAAAAAGCCCTTCACCTCTGAGACAAACTCAAGCCCCAGCACCCACAAAGGCAATCCGCTGGCGGTCGCCGGCATTTCTGCCGCAGAACTGTTCAGCAAAGCGACTCAGCAGCTTCCAAAATGGAGCTACGAAGACGTCCTTTCCTTCCTCTCGGAGCTGGAGCATTCCATCCATAACGACGAAGAGCGCCGCCAGGCCACTGAGACATTAACGCTGCTCCTCGACCGCCGCTACGCCACCGGCAGGCTACGCCGCAGCAGCCTGTTTTCGCTGTTCAGCAGGAGCATTAACAATATTTTTGAATCTATCCGCCAGTCGCCCTCGAAGGAATTTATCTTTCTCAATGCAAAAGAACCGAGGCCAGGCCCCTCAGATGATAAGCAGACCATAGTTATCGATGCCCGCAATTTCCCTGCCGAAGGGGAGAACTCCCTCGCCATGGAAATTGTGCGCCTGTACCAGCAGGGCTCCCGCAGGTTCGTCATCATCCATGCGCAGGGACACCGCTTCATAGCCAATGGCCTGGGCGCGAACTCCCGAGACGTCCACATCGACGTCTATGGCTCCTCTGGCGACTACCTGGCTTCGGGCATCGATGGCGCCGCCGTGTTCGTCCACGGCAATGCCCAGGACCAGCTCGCTCAGATTATGAAAGACGGCAGGCTCATCGTCTATGGCGACGTCGGCCAGACTTTTATGTATGCCGCTAAAGGCGGCGAGGCATTTGTGCTGGGAAACGCAGCCGGGCGCCCCCTGATAAACGCCGTCGGCAAGCCCAGGGTCGTCATCAACGGCACCTGCCTCGATTATCTCGCCGAGTCCTTCATGGCGGGCGACCCGCTCAACGGCGGCGGCTTCGTCGTGCTGAACGGCATCACCTTTGACGACGACGGCAACATCGTCGAGATTGAGACGCCGTATCCCGGCGGCAATTTGTTCTCCCTGGCCTCCGGCGGCGCGATATACATCCGCGACCCCCGGCAAAAGGTCGTCCCCGAGCAACTGAACGGCGGCCGCTTCGCCAAGTTCACCAGCCGCGACTGGGCGCTTATACAACCCTACCTGCAAGAGAATGAGCAGCTATTCGGCATTCCGCTGGCGCGATTGCTTGAGGTTGGGGGAAAGCCGCTCCCGCCGGAGGAAGTGTACCGCAAGATTCGGCCACATGCCGTCAAGGCACTTCAGGCCGAGGAGGCATGGGTGAAGAGCGAAGAAGGGGTTTAAGAATCCTCCCCCTCGGTCCCCCTCCTTTAGAAAGGAGGGGGAAAATTAAAAAAGAGGGGCTTCGCCCCTCTTAGATATCCTGATACACATAATATCCCTACTACTCTTTTACTCTCATCTGTTGAGCTTCTTTATAAGCAGTCTTTACAAAATTGGTTATTGCTTCCACCTGCTTGTCCTTGTCCAAAGAAAAGAAATGTATATCCTCAAGAGGTAACCGAAACCAAAGTCGCTCCTTACCCTCCCTCAACTCGTAGTTAGTTGTTGTAACTTGTTTTTGGTTAAAATTCTGTTTATCTACCAACTCAAATGTTATGACTAAGGGGTTATTATAATGTATGCCACACCAGAATTGCTTATCTCCCATCCAAAAACCTTTAAAATCCCACCCTGCCGCCCTTGGATAACCCGGGTAGAATCGAATATCCGATGCATTAATTGCTACCTCAATCATGTTTACAAGGTTATTTAAGGCAGCTACTCCGTTAATATATTCCCATCCTACTTTTTGCATACTCATCTGCTTTGCCTCCAAGAAAGATATGAATTGTTCAATGAGATAACCACTGACAGAGTCTTCAGTTTTATCTTTGGCACTCGCCAGCCAATTGTAAATTTCAAACCAGCGAATGTGCTTATACGGTTTTTCTTCAAACTCTTCAAAATCAATTGTATACCGCGTCAGTAAGACCACATATTTAATAGTAGCAGTTGATGACTCTAAAGCTTCCTTGTAACGCTCTAACTGACGGTAGCCCAAAGGCGAATCATGCTTGACCTCAATATATATCAGTTTGTTAGGGGAGCATACTTTAATATCAGGCGTACCCTGCTCGGTTACCTCTTGAGTAGAAACGGAAATCATCTCATCTGTATCAAAGCAAAACTCATTATTTTTGACACAAATCTGGCTCAAAATATCAATACCAATAAGATGCTCCCGCCGAAGCAAAGTATTAATGACGAAAACAAAAGCTTCTGTGAGGTAGTTTTCCTCTGTCGCTGAACTATATTTTGCTAATGCTGAAAAGATATTTTCGCTAGACATACTTAAATTCTATCATATTATGTCAATAATCTATTTACCACCTCTTCCAGCACCTGCTGCCACTCCTTGCCAAGTCGTTTGGGGCTGAGCTTTATCTGGCGGATGCCCACCTTAACCCTGTCCGCAAGAGGCTCAAATCTTCTCCGGTCAAGCTGCATGCCCGGGAACAGCCGCACTATAAGCAGCCCTTCTTCGGTGAAGATGGACTCTATTTTCGCCCCGGTTGCCAACAGCTTAATCCTGACGGCGTAGAGCAGGTTTTTCACCTCCGCGGGCAGCGCGCCAAAACGGTCATTATACTCGCGGGCCGCGTCTTCCAGTTGCTCGGGCGTCTCCAGCCTGGCCAAGTCCTGGTATAGCTCCAGCCTAGTGTTGACGTCGGCCACATAGTCCTCCGGTATAAAGGCGGGCAGAGGCAGGTCTATTGCCGGGGCGGGGAGACGGCGGGGCGCTTCTTCGCCGCCGGACAGCCCTGCTTTCTGCTTCTCCACAGCATCGGCTAGCAGCCGGCAGTACAGGCTGAAGCCGACGGCGCTGATATAGCCGCTCTGCCTCGCCCCGAGCAGATTTCCCGCCCCCCTTATCTCCAGGTCTTTCATGGCGATGTTAAATCCGGCCCCGAGCTCGGTGGCCTCGTATATCGTGCGCAGTCGTTTTTGCGCCTGCGGGGTCATCTGCTTGCGCCCGTCATAGAGGAAATAGGCATAGGCGAGATTGGCGCCGCGTCCCACCCTGCCCCGCAGTTGGTAAAGCTGCGTCAGGCCGAACTTGTCCGCCTGGTTGACAATCACCGTATTCACGTTGGGCATATCCAGCCCCGACTCGATGATGGTGGTGCAGACGAGGACATCGCTCTTGCCGCAGGCGAAGTCTGCCATCACCGCTTCCAGCTTGTCCTCAGGCATCTGGCCGTGGGCAATGGCTATCCCCGCTTCGGGCACGAGCGACTGCAATTTGTCGGCAATCAGGGCGATGCTCTGCACGCGGTTATGCACGAAGAAGACCTGGCCGTTGCGCTCAAGCTCCCTGATTATGGCCTCCCGTATCAGTCTTTCGTTGAACTCGGCGACATAAGTTTTAATAGGCAGGCGCTCCTCGGGCGGCGTTTCCATGGTGCTCATATCGCGCACCCCCACCAGGGACATGTGCAGGGTGCGCGGGATGGGAGTGGCGCTCAACGTGAGTACATCAACCTCCCGCCTCATCTTCTTGAGGTATTCCTTGTGCGCCACGCCGAAGCGCTGCTCCTCGTCGATAATCAGCAGCCCCAGGTCCTTAAAGGCCACGTCCTTTTGCAGCAGGCGGTGTGTGCCTATGCAGATATCCACCTTGCCCGCAGCCAGGTCATCGAGGGTGGCGCGCTGCTCGCGGGGCGACTTGAACCTGCTCAGGGCTTCAATCCTGAGCGGAAAGGCCTCCAGCCTCTGGCAGAACGTGGCGAAATGCTGCTCGGCCAGCACCGTGGTCGGCACCAGCAACGCCACCTGCTTGTTATCCATCACCGCCTTGAAGGCCGCCCGCAGGGCCACCTCGGTCTTGCCGTAGCCAACGTCGCCACATACCAGCCTGTCCATGGGCTTCGCCTTCTCCATGTCCTCCTTGACCTCGCGCTGCGCCTCCATCTGGTCGGGGGTCTCAACGTATGGGAAAGAGCCCTCAAGCTCCTGCTGCCACAGCGTGTCGTGGGAGAAGGTGAACCCCGGCATGACCTCCCGCGAAGCATAAAGCCCGAGCAGCTCCTGGGCCAGCTCCTGCGCCGCCTCTTCCGCCTTGCGCTTGGTGCGGTTCCACTCCTGGGTGCCCGGCGCCTGGTCCCCTGCGCCAATGTAACGGCTTACGCGGTCTATCTGGTCGATGGGAACGTAGAGCTTATCGCTGGCGGCATACTGCAAAACGAGGTATTCCTTTTCAACACCGCCTGCGGTCATTGTGGTGATACCGCTGAACCTGGCTATGCCGTGCTCAACGTGCACCACGTAGTCGCCCGACTTTATGTCAACAAAGAGCTTATGGCGAGGCACCGGACGCTTCTTCACCTGTCGTCGCTGCTTGACGAAGCCGAAGATTTCAGCATCGGTGAGGAGATACGTTTCCTCATTCATCACCCACCCCTCCGCCAGCGAGCTCTGCACCAGCGCCAGCGAGCCTGGCGCTGGCACTTGGCTGACCTCCGTTACCGGCGAGGCGATGATATCTTCTTCTTCAAGCAATTCGGCCAGGCGATTGGCCTGGTGGCTGACGATTACCAGCCGCTTCTTCTGGTTCAGCAGTTGCC
>CAYWUK010000132.1:0-5173 GCA_964461475.1 uncultured Dehalococcoidaceae bacterium | reverse complement strand
CCATTCGGGAATCCCCGGCTAGGCTTGCTCGACAGCTCACCGGGGCTTATCGCAGTCTTGCCACGCCCTTCTTCGGCCCTTGATGCCAAGGCATCCACCGTATGCCCTTACCGCTTGACCTGCTTCAGATTTGATATTAGCCCTTTGATATTCAGTTGTTAAGGTGCGGAAGGCAAAAGAAAAGGTCTGGCGGTTTTCCACCAGACCTCAATGTCTGGTTATTTCCCACCAGAGTTTCTGCTTATGTCTTTGCCTTCATCATCGTAAAGATAAGTTTAGCACAGGGGCAGGGCTTTGTCAACAGTATTTTGATGGGTTTTTGGGGGTCGTTTAGACCCCCTACCTCATAGGATGATTGATATGGAAAGAGGAAATTTTCAGCAGGGAGCGCACCAGAAGGCCAGGAGATTGACTCATGTTAAGCTATTAATTACAATTTAACTGCATTTACAGAATTATCGGCGAACGTGGATAGATGTTATCCGGTTGCTCTTGAGCAGTTGGTTCTCTTGGACTACGATATGAATATCCGCAGACCTGCTATTGACTATGAGAGAAGAAAGTGGCAAAACCCTGAAGCCATCCTGTCTGACATCGGGTTGAGGCCCGGCTTCACCTTTATAGACGTCGGCTGCGGCGGCGGTTTCTTCGCTTTGCCGGCTGCCAGGATGGTTGGCAAGAGGGGGAAAGTGCACGGCCTGGATATAGATGCCGATTCAATAGACAGCTTGAAAGAACTGGCCGCCAGCGAGGGGCTGAATAACCTGGAACTAGCGATAGATAAAGCGGAAGAGCTGGTTATCTGCGAGCAATGCGCTGACATCGTCTTCTTCGGCATGGTGCTCCACGATTTTCAAGACCCGGCCAAAGTCCTGGAGAACGCCGGGAGAATGGTCAAGCCTGCCGGCAAACTGGTCAACCTGGACTGGAAGAAGGAGCCGATGGGCTTGGGGCCTCCCCTGGAGATAAGGTTCAGCGAAGAAAAGGCCGTGCATATGATTGAGGCGGCCGGCTTTGCCGTGGAATTGGTTAAGAATAGCGGGGATTACCATTACGTGGTCATAGCCAGGCCCCGGCCCCGGGCATCAAAAACTCAGCGGGGGTAGTTCTGAACCCCACCCCCCACGTTTCTTAATCTTTTCCCACCCAAACCACCCTCGGCTCATCTGCGGCTTGGGGCGGGGGCCCATATCATGAACGTCACATTTTAATTGCAAAAAGCAGAAAAATATTGCAGAGCCAATCCTATAAATATAAGACCAACACCAGCTATTGACAGAACTATCGATAATTGCCCAAGATTTTTTATTATATGTATTTTACTAAGAATCCTCCATAAGGGCATGAATGTATCAGCCCAAATAAATAAATCAACTGCAGGCTTTTTACTTAGCCGACCGATTAATTCAGGTATTGCAAGAGCAACACCACCAATCTGTAAAGCTACTCCGATACCACTAATTCGCGCCGCAGCATTCATATAGGGATATAGAATAATAACCACAATCCCTAAAAAGGAAGCTACTAAAACTATGCGAATTGCCCATTGTGAAACGCGCATCCAAGTCATTTGCATCAACAAACAAAACTGTTTCGCTGCAATATTTTTATAATTATACTTCATATAAACAAGGCAGTCTAAGAGGAACTTTCGCCCCTCTTTCTTTTTCTTCCCCCTCTCCTTCACCCCACCCCGCAAGGAGAGGGGGAACACAAGGGGGTGAGGTCATAAAATCCCCCACAATATTTACCCTTTCCCCTCATCTTATGCTATAATTCCTGCGTAACCTATATCTCAATAATGCAAAGGTACTCCATGCTTAAGCTCAAACAGAGAATCATCGAACTACTTACACAGGCCACGGCTGCGGCGCAGCAGGCGGGCAAGCTGCCATCCATCGTCCTGCCGGATATAACCATAGAGCACCCGCAGAACTCGGCGCACGGCGACTACGCCTCAAACATCTGCTTGAAGCTGGCGCGCGCCACCGGCATCAACCCGCTGGCCATCGCCAACGAGATAGCGGGATGCATGGCCCCCGCCACAGAGCTCGCCCGCGTTGCCGTGGCGCCGCCGGGCTTTATAAATTTCACCATCAGCAACGACTGGCTGACCGGCCAGGTAAGCTCAGTCCTTGCCCAGGGCGACTCCTTCGGCAACATTGAACTGGGGGGCGGAAGCAAGGTGCAGATAGAGTTCGTCAGCGTCAACCCCACCGGGCCGGTGCACGTCGGCCATGGGCGGGGCGCCGTGCTGGGCAGCACCCTGGCCAATGTCCTCGCCTCCGCCGGATACGATGTGGAGAAGGAACACTACACCAACGACGCCGGCAGCCAGATAGAGATTTTCAACCGCTCGCTATATGCGCGCTACCAGCAGTGTTCAGGGCATGACTTAGAGATGCCTGCCGACGGCTATTTCGGCAACTACATGATTGACCTGGCTAAAGAGATTATTGCCGAAGACGGCAGAAAGTGGCCGGATATACCCGCCGAGGAACTCAGGGTACGATTGGGAAAACTCGGGCTGCAGAAGATGTTAAGTCAAATCAAGGCCGACCTTGAACTGCTGGGGGTGACGTTTGACGTCTGGTTCAGCGAAAAGAGCCTTTATGAGAACAAGCAGTTCCAGACGGCCTTATCCCTGCTGAAACAGGACGGATTCCTCGCCGAAAAAGAAGGAGCCACCTGGTTCGTATCCACCGCCCTGGGCGAGGACAAGGACAACGTGGTGATACGCAGCGATGGCTCGCCCACCTATTTCGCCGCCGACATCGCCTATCACTACAACAAGTTCATAGAGCGCAAGTTCGACACGGTGATTGATATCTGGGGGGCTGACCACCTGGGGCATGTGTCCCGCATGAAAACCGTCGTCGGCGCGCTGGGCATAGACCCTGAGCGACTCAGAGTGATAATATCGCAGATGGTTACGCTGCGCCGCGGCGGAGAGCTGATACGCCTTTCAAAACGAAGCGGCGACATCATCACGCTGCGCGAGCTTGTGGAAGAAGTGGGCGCCGACGCCTGCCGCTTCTTCTTTTTGTCGCGCACCGCCGACAGCCAGATGGACTTCGACCTGGAGCTGGCCAAAAAGCATTCGGCGGACAACCCCGTCTATTACGTCCAGTATGCCCATGCCCGCATCGCCAGCATCCTGCGCCTGGCGAAAGATAGGGGCATAGATTTCAGCGACGGCGATGTCTCCCTGCTCACCAGCGAGCCCGAGCTAATCCTGATACGCAAGATGCTGCTCCTGCCCGAGATAGTGGAGACCATAGCCGGTACCCTGGAGCCCCACCACCTCACCTATTACGCCCAGGACCTGGCCACCGTCTTTCACAGCTTTTACAAGCACTGCCGCGTGGTCTCGCAAAACGAAGCGCTGACCAAAGCGCGCCTTAAACTGGTAAAGGCGGCCAAGACAGTGCTGGGCAGAACGCTCAACCTGATGGGGATGACCGCCCCGGAAAAGATGTAACATCCAGCGCAAAACTCGAGGAGGTTTGAATGAAGAAGCGCGTATTCTCCGGCGCTCGCCCTACCGGCAGACAGCATCTGGGAAACTACCTGGGGGCGATACAGAACTACGTAAAGCTCCAGGATGAATACGACTGCATCTACTGCATAGTTGATATACACGCCCTGACCTCGCTGGAAAATACCGGCGAACTGCAAAACAACATCCATGAGATGATACTAGACTGGCTGGCCGCCGGCCTCGACCCACAGAGGAGCATACTCTTCGTCCAGTCCCACGTGCCGGAGGTCATGGAGCTTCATACCCTGCTCAGCATGGTCACCCCCCTGAGCTGGCTGCTGCGCGTGCCCACTTTCAAAGAAAAGGCAAAAATCCAGCCGCAAAACGTGAACTATGGGCTGGTGGGCTACCCCGTCCTCATGACGGCGGATATCGTGCTTTACAAGGCCGAGGTGGTGCCCGTGGGCGAAGACCAGCTGCCTCATCTTGAGATATGCCGGGAAATCGTGCGCCGCTTTAACGGCCTCTTCGGCAACACCTTCCCCGAGCCCGCGGCCAAGCTCACCCAGTTCCCTTTGATACTGGGGCTCGACGGCGTCCAGAAGATGAGCAAAAGCCTGAGCAACGATATAGAGATAGCCCTCTCCGAGGAGGAGACGACGGAGCGCGTGATGACCGCCGTAACCGACCCGGCCAGGCGCTACCGCAACGACCCCGGCCATCCGGAGATATGCAATGTGTACAGCCTCCACAAGTTCTTCAACCCGCCTCAGACGGACGAGATAGCCATTCAATGCCGCTCGGCCAAGATTGGCTGCGTTGACTGCAAGAAGCTGCTGGCGCAGGGAATCAACCTTTCCTTCCGGCCTTTCCGGGAAAAAAGAAAGGAAATATCCGCCAAACCCCAGTATATAAACGAAGTCCTCAAGGATGGCGCAGCGCGCGCCCAAGCCATAGCCAGGGAGACCTTAAAAGAAGTAAAGCAAAAGATGGGGCTTATTTAGAATCCTAAAGCTCAAGCGGTGCGATATTTATCCACGAACCGCTTCATCCGCACGAGCGCTTCCTCTATGTCGGCCAGTGAAGTAGCATAACAGCAACGGACATATCCCTTGCCGCATTCCCCGAAAGCCGCCCCGGGGACCACCGCCACCTTTTCCTCAACAAGAAGCTTCTCGGAGAACTTCTCCGAGGGCATGCCGGTGCTCTTTATTGAAGGAAAGGCGTAGAACGCCCCTTTCGGCTCAAAACAGGTCAGGCCTATTTCATTCAGCCCCCTGACGATAAACCGTCGCCGCCGGTTGTAGTCCTCCACCATCTCCCGGGTGTCCAAATCGCCAAACTTCAGGGCCTCAATGGCGGCCACCTGGGCCATGGTCGGGGCGCACATCACGGTATACTGGTGCACCTTGGTCATGGCGGCGATGATTTCTTTCGGGGCGGCGGCATAGCCCAGCCGCCAGCCCGTCATGGCATAGGCCTTGGAAAATCCCCCGAGGAGGATGGTGCTCTCCTTCATGCCGGGGAGGCTGGCGAAACAGGTGTGCTCCACACCATAGACCAGCCTGGCGTAAATCTCGTCGGAGATGACCAGCAGACGGTGGCGCCGGGCTACCTCGGCAATCTGCAGCAGCTTTTCGCGGCCCATCACCGCGCCGGTGGGGTTAGCCGGATAGCCAATGAGTATGGCCC
>CAYWUK010000131.1:0-5183 GCA_964461475.1 uncultured Dehalococcoidaceae bacterium | reverse complement strand
TGACCCTTCGACAGAGACGGTGGGAGTTTTACCTATTGTACACGACGGCCCACCACGAAATTCCCCTTTTGCTTTCTGCAGAGCGCCACTTTTTATCTGTAGTAAGACATGGCTTAAGTTGACGCCAGTTACATGCTCCTCACTATGGTGAGAAGCTCGCGCTCCGAGCGACTGGTAATAACGACATAGAAAAAACTATCCGACTCCCAGTAGGCTCCATTCAGAAGTTGACCGTCAGCATCCCTGGCGGCTATCATAACCCCCGTATTATCATCCATCGTTATCGGGGTATTTCCCGGGATAGCCTTGCCCCAGGGCAATTCGTCCGGTGGTTTACCTATATCTGAGGCTATCTGAGTTATCACCAGGATTTTGGCGCCGTACTGCGAGTGATAGACCGTCTCTACCTGGGGAACAGGCAAGAGCTGCCCGGTAATTTCGGCGGGAGGCCAGGAGATATAACTGGGGAAATAGGTGGGCACGGTTATCTGGAATCCCAGGTCCGCCTCCGCTTCCTCAATGCTGGCATATTCCCTGGGGCCGTGCTCAGGAGGGTGCAAGTAGTCCTGTACCATGCCCAGCAAATATAGTGAAAACGCCGCCGTGCCGATTAATATCAGTGGCGCCAGTATGATTTTCGGGCACGCTTTTAAAAAGTTTATCATCTGCAAAACTAAACCGGCCTTTTTGGATTATGTTAAACGATGAGGAAAAGCAGCGCGGCTAACATCAGCCCGGTGGTAGCAAGGCGGAAATTCTGGTAAGGGACAATGGCTGCGCTGCTGTCATTTACGAGCCGCCTCACCCTCTCTTTAATCAAACTCCAATTGGCGATATCTTCCAATCTGTTTACCTGCAGCCATAAGGACCGTTTACCCTGCCCTACCTGGTGAGCCTCCTCTGTGGCAAACTGGAAAATTTTGAGCAACCCGGATGTGAGGGACAATTGCTTGCCGGAAAGACGCACGGCAATATCGTCGCAGAGCTTTTCGCTATCTATGGTAATACGGCGGAAGACAAGTAGAACTAGCGGGTTATAAAACTGCAACCAGCGCAGCAGCAAAAGAACGCGGCTTATCCAGATGACCGGTTTGCTGAGGTGAGCAACTTCATGCCCGATGATGGCCTGAAGCTCGTCATCATCCAGCAGGTCTATCATTGACGCTGAAATCACCAAAGCATGCCGCCCCGAGATGTAGGCTATCGGCATATCCTCAGGAGAAAGTAACACGGCCGCTGGCATGGTAACAGCAGATGGCAGGCTAAATAATGCTGCGTCCAGCCTGGGGAATTGCCCCTTCTTAATTACGGAGAGCGCTGGCTGGCGCACCAGAAGGTGTTTTACCATCGGGAGGCCTTCTTTAACCAAGAAAACCGCGGCTGTTATCAGCATCATAGCAGCGAAGAAATGCCAGACAGCAATGCTGCCACCCAGCGCCAGCCAGGTATCTATGTCAATAAGGGCTATCAGTTCGCGGAAATAGAAGCCATTCCTAGGAGGGTAGAGCAGCAGGAACAGAATGGGACATACTAATGGCAGCAGCAGTGCCAGAAAGCGGAACTTAATCTGGGCCAGCGGCTCGCTGATGCGCCACATCGGCATCAACGTCTCGGTAATGGTGACTATCAGCAAAGAATATACGATAGTTTGAGCCAGGTAATGGCCTAAAAACGAATTGAAGAAAAGCATTTTACTGCTGCTGGTCTTGCGCTTTTGACTGGTCTTCGCCGCCGGAGGGAGTGCCCGCATCTTTTCTGGCTGCCGCAGTTTCTGTTTCGGCATACTCAAGGGGATGTTCCTCAAGCATGCGTTCACGCGAAATTCTGCCGGTGAATATGCTGGTATCGGCCGGGAAAACGCCCGGTCTGAAAATAACGTCGTAGAGGTGCCAGATTACTATGGTGAGCACCGCAAGCGTAGCTTCAAAACCGTGGAATTCCACGGCGGCGGCCACCACCTGCCCGGGCAGAATCCTGGTTACGGCGGCGGGGAATGCCAGAATAAAACCGGTAACGATGATGACCATGCCGCCGAAGATGAGGCCCCAGTACTCAAATTTCTGACGGTAGTCAAAGCGGCTGAACTGCGGAGACCTGTCCGTGAAGCCGAAGGTGTATCTCAGCGCGCCGACCACGTCCCGAAAGTCCTTGAGAGAGGGCAACATAGTCAGATTCCTGTGCTTGATAAAGTAGGAGTATGCCACGTAGCCGAAGTGATAAAGAGCGCCCAGCGTAAAGACGACGGCGAAAGCGCGGTGAACCAGCCTTGTGTATTCAATCCCGCCGAGGTTCAGAATCAGCCACTCCGCCCAGCCTGCGGTGTAGTAACGCTGGGCGAGGCCGGTTACCGCCAGCATGACAAAGGTCACCATGAGCACCGCGTGCTCTACCCTCTGCGAGGGACTGAACCTGACGAAGTAGTTCCACTTCGCCTTGTCTTTCATCGCCCCATTAGCCATTATCTCGGTGGTCGCCATGCACCCCCCCTTATTAGCGATTGGTTATCCTCCGCCACAGGTCAAGCAGGACATGGACAGAAAGCCCCACCAGAATAAAAGGTATCAATATCCGGTAGAACCATCTGACGAAGAATATCAGCGGCGCTTTATTAATACTGGGCTCATAATGGGAGAGCCATGCCCCGGGGAAATTAACATTGATGTCAGCGTGGCACTTGCCGCAGGTAGCCTCCAGATTCCCCTTTATCACCGGCGAGTTGGGGTTATCAACCTGCTGGATATCATGAATGCCATGACAGTCAGTGCAGACCGCTTCCTCCACCCAGATATCCTTGTCCTGTTTTTCCATCAGGGCAACAGTGCGCCCGTGGAAGTCGTTGAGGTAGGTCCTGACCACATCCGTTGAAATGCCGTACTTCTCCATCAGTTTCGCATTGCTGTGGCAGTTGCTGCACAGTTGCACGGACCGCAAGCGGAAAGATGCCGTCCTGGGGTCCTCAATAGTATGTGATTGATGACAGTCCGTACAGACAGGGACATCCGTGTTGTTTTCTTTTATTAAAGCCTGTCCATGGACACTGTTAACGTATTCCTGGTAGACATCCTGATGGCACTGCGAACATGTCTTCGAAATCTTAGCCCTCGGCTGCGAAGGTGAAGTTACGTCGTGTGCGCCGTGGCAATCAGTGCAGATGGGAGTCTCTAAATCACCTTCGGAAAGCTTTTCATAATGGATGCTGTCCAGAGTTTTGGTATAGTTATCAAAGTGGCAACGCTTGCATAGCTCGTACTGGGCGATATTGTATTCCCGGCGGTTGGGGATATCCCACTTGGGGTGGGGATAACCTGTGATGGTGGTATGGCAATCCATACACAACAGTTTATCGCCGTGAACGGAACCGGCGTAAACCTGGGGATTAATATAGAGCGGCAGCGTTTCCCCGTCGGTCAAGGCCATGCTGAGATTGGGCTGGCTGTGGCATTGCTGGCAGGACTCCGTGGACTGGGTCGCCGGAGTGGGAGTAGGAGATGGTGTGGGAGTGGGTGTAGGTACGGGCGCAAGGGGAGGTGACGGCACCGGGGTCGGTGCTGGAGCCGACGCGCTTTCACCGGCCGCCGAGTGGCAGGTCAGGCAGAGCCCTTCGTCATAGGAAGCGTGGCTCGGAGGTACGGGCGCCACCCCCTGAATGCCGTGGCAGAGCAGGCACTGCTCCTTCCCGGCTATATCGTGAGGAATCGTCGGGGCGCCATCGTCAGCTTTGGCCGCTTCGGGAAACAGCACCCCCACCACCATAACAATGCCCATGATTATTATGGCTCCCCACCAGTATCCAACCAAAAGCTTCCATAGCTGCTGCCTCATGATACCCTCATCAAGAAAAGCTACCCATCCTTAAGGATTCTAGCACAGGAACTGCCATGGGTAAAGGGGGACAGCACCGTAACGGGGACAATACCGGCACTTTTGAAGTGAGCATTACTGCTCACCTTGATGTCTCCGCTTGGCTATCTCTTCCTCCAGCTCGTCCAATTCCTTTTTGTCTTTAGTCGGTTTCGCGCCAGCGGTACGTCTGCGCGGGCTGAAATAGGCCTTGCCTGGTTGCCAGGAAAAGCTGACCAGTTGCAATGTCCTGTGCTCCAGGCTAACAACACCCTGCCATAGCTTGTAACCGAGGAAACCGATGAGCCCGATAATGCCGACAAATGGCAAAAAGATGATGAAAATCAGTCCGGCAAAAGGGCCGGTGACCATGGCTAACACCGATGGGACTTTAACGTACCTGACCTTGCTGTCGCCCGGCAAAACAGGGGATCCTTCGCTAACCTGGACAAATTCCAAGCTGGAAAGGTTCAGGTAAACGCCGTTCGGGCTTTTCTCCGCGCCTCTGTATCTCTCCATCTTCGTCCTCCTTCTCTGGGCATCGGTGGCTCTTGCCTGAGCCGCCATCCCTTTTTATTCCACAACTTAATTTTAGACAATAATGCGGGCAAATAAATATCGGTAGAGTGCCCTAGTTTGGCCGGTTAAATAGTGTATAGTTAGCAAACAGAGCAGTTAAATACGGAAAGGGAGAAAGGGCTGCCTAGGAATCAGAAGTTATCAGGCCACGGCGGATGGCATACTTAATGAGCTCGGCGCGGTTGTGCAGGCCGAGCTTGTCCATTATGTTGGCCCTATGCGTCATCACGGTCTTGACGCTCAGATAAAGGGTATCGGCAATCTGGCGGCTGGTATAGCCCTCGGCAATAAGCTTAAACACTGTCTTTTCGCGGCCGCTGAGCCGGTCGTAAAGGCCTTCGTCGCCGGCGGCTTCCGGGTGCTCCAGGTAACCCTTGATTACCGTGGGGGCAATGGTGGGGTCAATAAACGATTTCCCCTGGGCAACCGCCCTTATGGCGGAGACGAGGTCGCTGCCCACGGTCTTTTTAAGGACATAGCCGACTGCCCCGGCCTTGAGGAAGCGATAAATATACTCGCTGTCGTCAAACTGGGTCAGCACCAGCACCTTGCTCTCCGGGTTGGTCTTGATTATCTCCAGAGTAGCCTCCAGGCCACCGAGTCCCGGCATGGCGATATCCATCAAGACAACGTCCGGCGTCAGCCTGCCTACCTGCTCAATGGTCTCGCGGCCGTCGGCGGCCTCACCTACCACCTCAATATCTTCATGGGCGGCCAGTATCATGTGTATGCCTTCCCTGACGATAGCATGGTCATCGGCGATG
>CAYWUK010000130.1:2237-5255 GCA_964461475.1 uncultured Dehalococcoidaceae bacterium | reverse complement strand
CCCTGATTCCCTTTCCTTTAAGGAGTGTCTTATAGGTAACGGAATCAACGCGGCTCCGTGAGAAACGGTTCAGCTTCCACACCAGTATCGTGTTAAAGGGCGGGGTCTTCAGTTTCGCAACGCCTATCATCTCTTTGAACTTGGGCCGGGATGCACTCCGCCCGCTTTCCGCCTCGTCAACATACTCGCGGACGATTTCATAGCCGTGTTTGTCCGCATATTCCCGGATTGCTCTCAATTGAGCGGAGATAGACAGGTCGACATCTTGACTGTCCGAAGAAACCCTGGCATAAAGTGCCGCTTTCATTTCTTATACCTCCCTGACATCTAAATCACAGCGGGCAGTACTTGCACTTTCCCGCGACTATCCTTCTCAAGCGAATAACAGTGAGAACATCCCTGATTGCCATACCAAGACGCTTCAGCTTGCCGTAAAGTTTCTCTAGTTCCAGGCGCTCCGGAGACAGCTTCAATTTTGCTTCCATATCTACAATTACGGTCTTGATTGTCGCGAAAGAGCCTTCTTCGAGTTCGCCAAAACTGGAGCCACCATATCTCACCCTCACCTTATTCTCCGCGGTTCTTTCCACGTGTATATCATCGTCTATCGTAAACCCTGGCTCGCCATGAGCCCAAGCCTTCACCTGATGGGTGAGCGCCTCAACGGCAGCGGCAACCACCTCGTAGGCACCGAATGAGACGATTCCGTCAAGCCTGCCATCCTCTCCTAGGTCTCTCCGTATTTTGTCGGGTATCATCCCTTCCAATTCAGCGATCTCGTTAACCGTCTGGTTCCACTTCCGCAGATTTTCCCACAAAGGAGACCTGGGCATATGCTGTCGTAATCCCAGCATCAAGGGTTGTTCCATTGAGACCGTTGTGTTGTTCGATATGTGTGAGTTGATATCTTCAGCCGTTTCCAGAAGGTCCCGGTAGTGTCCTTCCAGAGCATCGCGCAGTACCCCTGCTCTTGCATGTTGGACATCCCGCTGAAATAAAGCGCACTATCCGACGACCGAAACCCGAAGATGATTGGGCGCATTTTGAGGTCCCGGCATTAGTATCGGAGGAATTGTGGCGTCAGGCGAACCAGAACATTCGCGAGCGAGGGAAGGGCAGAGGAAAAGCCGGTAAGAGTATTCCGGCACTGTTTCGTGCGAGAGTATTTTGCCCGAAGTGTGGCAATATCATGAGACTTCACCGGGACTCAAGGTGTTCCTGGCTCACCTACTATGTCTGCCGTACCAAGGGATGCGGAATGGGTTTTACACGCGTCTCCCGCTTAGACCAGGTGGGTTGGGATGAAGTCGCTCGCATTTTGGAGAGCCCTGCTCTTGTCGATGCAAAGCTAAAGGGAATGGAAAAGAACGACGACGGCATTCAGAAGAGAGTAAGGCTGGAGCTATACCACAAGAGAGAAGCGGAGAAAAAGATATCCCGGATTCAGGACGATTTTCTTAGCGACGAACCTGTTATCACCAGAAGTGAAGCCACCAGCAAAATAGGGGAACTACGCGTCGTTATCGAGAAGGCTGATGTCGAAATCGCCCGACTCCAAAGCATCGCCCAGGTGGCCAAACAATCTCAAGAAACAGTAGCAGCAGCTAGAAAAGCCTTGGAAGCACTCAGGGATATAAACCTTAAAACGGCGACTCTTCAGCAGAAAGCTGAGCTTATAGCTAAGCTTGGTGTCAAGATATACCCAAGCGAAGATTTTACCTACATTCGCATATGTTTCGGATTGAATATTACGGAGCCCCGGAAGGTTACATGTTACAAAACCAGCATCGCGTCGCCGAAGCTGTAGAAGCGGTATCTCTGCGCTATGGCTTCCCGGTAGGCCTTGGCTATGAGTTCCCTGCCGGCGAAGGCGCTCACCAGCATGAGCAGGGTTGAGCGCGGCAGATGGAAATTGGTTATCAGCGCATCAACGAGGCGGAACTCGTGTCCCGGCAGGATGAACAGGCTCACCCAGTCCTCAAAGGGCTCAAGGCGAAAGGGGTCGCTAATCTGTGCCGCCTGCTCCAGAATCCTCACCGTGGTGGTGCCAACGCATATTATCCTCCGCCCTTCTCTTCTGGCCATAGATAGCTTATCGGCCACCGCCTGGCTCAAGACGGCGTATTCTCTGTGGATACGGTGCTCAAGCGGGTCTTCCTCGCTGACCGGGCGGAAGGTATCAAGCCCGATGTGCAGGGTAACGAAGAGGCAGTCAACCCCCTTTCCCTCAATGGCAGCAAGCAGTTGAGGAGTAAAGTGCAGGCCGGCGGTGGGGGCAGCAACGCTGCCGTCCAGCCTGGCATAGACCGTCTGGTAGCGTTCCCTGCACTCCAGTGGGGCGTGGATATAAGGGGGCAACGGCACCTCGCCCAGGCCAGCCAGAGGAGCTTCATCGGAAAGGCGCAGCACCTTTACGCCGTGCGACCTCTGCTCAATCACCTCGGCCAGAATGGTGGCCTCACCCTCCAGCGAATCCTTCGTTATCTCAATCCGGGCGCCTGCGCGGAGACGCCTGCCGGGCCTGGCCAGCGCTTCCCAGACCTTATCAGCAAGGCGGCGCAGAAGCAGGACCTCCACCTTCCCCCCGCCGGCAACGTTTTTGCCGCGGAGGCGGGCGGGGATGACGCGGCTATCGTTGAATACCAGAATATCGCCAGCCCTCAGATAATCAACGACCTCGAAAAAACTGCGGTGCTCCAGGGAACCATCGGCACGGTTCATCACCAGAAGTCGCGAGTGGTCTCTGGGCTCAAGGGGACTCTGCGCGATAAGCTCGGCGGGAAGGGAATAATCAAAATCGCTGGTCTTCACTACAAATCACCTGCATAACAACCGGGGCTAAATTCCAGTATATATTAGCCACCGCCCGATTTAAAGGGAATGCTTTGCCGTCGGCGCTCCCACTGTGATAAACTGCGAAGGTGAAACCGAGGAAACTCTTATGAGAATACTGGTAACCAACGACGACGGCATACTCGCCGAAGGGATGCGCACGCTGGTCGGCGAGCTGAAGAAAAT
>CAYWUK010000130.1:0-2227 GCA_964461475.1 uncultured Dehalococcoidaceae bacterium | reverse complement strand
TAAATCGGCGAGGTGATTGTAGTAGCCCCGGACAGAGAGCAGAGCGCCATAGGCACCGCCGTCACCCTGCGCCAGGTGTTAAGAGTGCGCAAGGTAAGGCCACTGCTGCCCAGGGTAACCACTTACTCGGTGGAAGGCACGCCCTCAGACAGCGTCATCCTCGCTTTAGGCAAACTGATTACAGACAAGGTAGATGTGGTCTTCTCCGGTATCAACCAGGGCATGAACCTGGGGGAAGACGTGCATATATCGGGGACGGTGGCCGCCGCTTTGCAGGCATATCTGCGCGGCTTCCCGGCCATCGCCATCTCGGCCCCATTCCGGGACAACAAGAATATAGACATGGCCGCCAGGGCGGCCGCCTTTCTGGCGAAGAGGGTTGCCGCCGACTGCCCGACAACCAATATCCTGCTCAACGTCAATCTGCCCGACTTACCAGCAGCGGAGATAGCCGGGGCGAGGATAACGCGACTCGCCAGCGAGAGCCACATAAACACGGTTGAGGAAGGGAGCCGCGGCCGGCAGAAGTATTACTGGCTTATAAGGCAAAGGGCAGACAGGGCGATAGACGATGATGAGACCGATATATGGGCGGTTGAGCAGGGCTACATATCCATCACCACGCTACACACCGATAAGCCCGATGAAGAACTGCGACCCTTTCTGAACAGGATATGTTCCGAACTGCTCGGGGAGCTGAGAAAGTGCTAGTAGGCATTGACATTATAGAGATAGCCCGCGTAAAGGAGACGCTGGCCCGCTGGGGAGAGAAATTCCTGCGGCGGGTCTTCACCGAAGATGAAATCAAGCTGTATGCCAGGAAGCCGCAATCGCTCGCTGCCCGCTTCGCCGGCAAAGAGGCGGTCATGAAGCTGCTCGGGACGGGGAGAAGGGGCGTAAGCTGGCGGGATATTGAGATAGTCTCCCACCCCGGCGGAAGGCCGCTGATTAACCTCTACGGCAGGGCGCAAAACAAGGCGAACGAGCTGGGAGTCAAAGACATCGCCGTCAGCATATCCCATTCAAAGGAATACGCCATAGTATCCGCCGCCAGCAGCGCCGGGGACGGCAGGCGTTAGCCACCTAACACAAGCTACCAAGACAACTCCCCAACTTTATGTCAACTTTCCCAGGCCACCCGCCCGCCGGCGATGGCCATCTCCACTTTGATGTCTTTTATGCACTCCGCGGGCACGCTGGTTAGGTCGTCGCTGAGCACCACGAAGTCAGCCAGCTTGCCCGGGGCGATGGAGCCTTTTATCCCCTCTTCGAAAGAAGCATAAGCAGCGCTGGTGCTGTACATCGCCAGCGCCTGCTCAACCGCTATGCGCTCCTCCGGCAGGAGTTGCTGCCCAGATTCGGCCCTCCTGTTGACGGCGGCATGTATGCCCACGAGAGGATTATCTGGAACCACCGGGGAATCCGAGCTTGCGGCAACCGTCAGACCGCCGTTTAACAGTGACTTGAAGCGGTAGAGCCATGGCAACTGCGAGGTGGGCACCGTTGCCAGATACCTTTCGCCGCTGTAATAGACAAATGGGGGCTGGCTGACCACGACCGCCGGCAGCCGGCTGAGTCGCTCAAGCAAGTCCGGCGGGCACTCGGAGCAGTGCTCTATGCGGTGTCGCCGCTCTGTCAAAGAAGAGCGAGCTTTTATGTGCTCCAGGGCAGCTATGGCCGCCTCCACCGTGCCCTGCTCAACGGCATGGAAGGCGAGCTGAAAGCCGGCTTTATGGCAGTCAAAAGCCTGCCTGTTCAACTCCTGCTGCGAAGGATGCAGACGCCCCGACGATTCACCAAGCATCATCTTCACCGACCCCAGGCGCAAATCGCTATCGCTCGAACCTGAGGTTAAGCCAGTCTGCTCAAACTGGCCGCGCGCCTTTGCGCCTAGCATCATATAAACCCTGCTGCGCAGCCTGCCTTCCTCCTTAAACCGCTTCATGGCCTGCCATCGCTCGTAGTCATTGGTAACAGTGGCATCCTGTAAGGAGGTGATGCCGCGGGAGAGGTAGTGGCGGTCGGCCAGCGCTACACCCTCAGACAGTTGTGCCGCAGACAGCGGAGGCATCACCTTCTCCCTGATGTAGCCCAGCATCTCAATAAGAACGCCGTTGGGCTCTCCGCTCTCAGCCTCGCGGCAGATGACTCCGCCTGGCGGCTCGGGCGTCTCCGCGGTGATGCCGGCCAGAGAAAGCGCCATGCTGTTGAGCACGCAGATATGCAA
>CAYWUK010000129.1:0-5289 GCA_964461475.1 uncultured Dehalococcoidaceae bacterium | reverse complement strand
GTGCCATCCTGGTCTGAAGTTAATAGCGGAGATATTGCGAGTAGCTTAAATTATACCCTCCGGGAGGCGGAAGAGTACAGGCACAGGCTGGACTTGCTGTACAAGGTTGGTCGCAAAGTAGGGTCGGTATCGCAATTGTCGCGGCTGATTGAGCAGATTACCCGCATGACTCAGCGCACGCTTAATGCTTCGGCTTCTTCAATACTCCTCTTGGACGAACAAAAACAGGAACTCGTCTTTGAGATTGCAACGGGGCAGGTCGGTAAAAGATTGAAGAAAATAAGATTCAGCGGTCATTCCGGGATAGCTGGCTGGGTCGTCGGCCATGGCAAGCCAATAATAATCAATGATGTCGGCAAGGACCCGCGTTTCAGCAAGACTATGGATAAAGCCACCGGATTCAACACCCATTCCATGATTTGTGCGCCGTTGATAGTGTATTCCAAATGCATCGGCGTTATTGAGGTACTGAATAAATTAAATGGCAGTTATTTCACAGGGCAGGACCTGGAAACTCTGGTATCGGTGGCATCCACCGCTGCCATATCAATTGAGAACCTGAGGTTGAACCAGACCATACTTGATGCTTATAAGAGCACCATCAAGGCATTGGTGGCCGCCATTGATGCCAAAGACCCGTATACCCGCGGACATTCGCAGCGGGTGACTGAATATACCATCATGGCTGCAAACGAGCTTTCCTTTGTCGATACCGAGCTGGAGAACCTTGAATATGCCGGCATTTTGCATGACATCGGAAAGATAGGCATTGCTGACAGCATCCTGACCAAGCCTGGGCCGCTGAACCCTGAGGAAGTGAATGAGATACGCAAGCATCCCCTGATTGCGGCTAATATGCTGGCAGAAATCCCATTTCTAGGGGAAGCGAGGACTCTAGTCCTCCATCATCATGAGAGGTATGACGGTACAGGCTATCCCGGTGGCCTTAAAGGGGAGGAAATACCATTGGGGTCAAGGTTGCTGGCTGTGGCCGACTCTTTTGATACCATGATGACTGACCGCCCATATCGTGCTGCCCTGGGTGAGGAATATGCCATAAGTGAGTTGCATAAGTTCTCAGGCACGCAGTTTTGCCCGCTTGCTGTGGAGGCGTTTATTGCCAGCTTTCGCGGGGGCGCTAAAGAAGATTCGCCAGCTTCAAAGGTATCTCTAGCTGAGCCTGAACGATAACGAAAGGATAAGAGATTCATGAAAATCAGCATTCTGGGTGCACATAACTCTGAAACGCGAACGGCGAGGTGCATGTCTCTTGTCATTGACGATGTACTGGCGCTGGATGCAGGCGAGCTTACTTCAAGCCTGTCTATCCCTGAGCAGCGGAAGCTCAAGGCGATTTTGCTCACCCATCAGCACTATGACCATGTCAGGGATATCCCTATAATCGCTTTGAACTTGAGTTCTCGTGGCGCCAATATTGACATATATTCTACTCACTATGTGCGCGATGCTATTAAAGCCCACCTGTTTAATGGCGATATTTATCCTAAATTTCATAAGCTCCCCGAGGATAAACCAGCGGTTGTCTTCAATTTAGTGACGCCGTACAAGCCCCGGAAGATTCATGGCTATGATGTCCTGGCCGTGCCGGTGAACCATTGCAAAGGCACCGTCGGTTATCAGGTCAGCAACGGTACGGGCGGGGCCGTGTTTTATACGGCGGATACCGGGCCTGGACTGGCAACTCGCTGGAAATGCCTGTCCCCCCAGATGTTGTTTGTGGATGTTACTGTGCCAAACAGGCAGGAGGAGTTTGCCAGCGATTCAGGGCATCTCACCCCGAACCTTCTTGGCAAGGAATTAGCAGAATTCCGCGAGCTTAAAGGCTATCTGCCTCGGGTGGCTGTGGTCCATATGGACCCTATGCTGGAGAAGGAATTGAGGGAGGAGATAGCAGCAGTCGCCAGGTCTCTGGGTGCCTCAATTATCGTGGCTCGCGAGGGGATGCAGCTTAATATTTGAAGCAATGATTTTAATGGGAGGAATCAACGAAGCCCTCAGGTTCTTGTGATTTGCTTGTAAGGGTTTGAGCACGCATCGTGACCGTGCTGTGATTTGACTTCTTTAGACTGACAGTTGGATTCGGTTTGATTAAGAGATTGCCGCTGTTACTTTAATAGGGGGAAGTGGAGAATTGATAAAATCGCTGGAGTTGAGCACGCAAAGAGAGGACAAGGCGAACGGCAGAAGGCCGTGGGCGGAGTTGCTGAGGTTTTTACGCTGGTTTGAAGGCATTGATGTCTATACCGCAGGCCACCAGGGCAGAGTGGCCGGGCTGGCTTGTTCAATCGCCGACGAGATGTGCCTTGAGAAAAGGCAGAACAAGGGCATCTATATTGCCGGGCTTCTCCATGATATCGGCAAGATAGCAGTGCCGGCTGACATTCTCGTCAAGCCGGGAGTGCTTAGCCGCTATGAATTCAGCATGATTAGAGACCACCCTCAGGTTGGATACGAGATTTTGAAAGGCATAGAGTTCCCCTGGCCCATATCGCAGGCCGTCCTCCAGCACCATGAGAGGTTAGACGGCTCAGGCTATCCCCAGGGGCTGTATGGGGGGGATATCATCCTTGAGGCGAGGATACTGGGCGTAGCCGATGTTGTTGACGCTATAGCGGCGCCGCGCCCTTACCGTCCCGCCCTGGGCCTGGAAATTGCCCTTGAAGAAATCTCGCGGGGTAGCGGCATTCTCTATGACCCCGAAGTCGTTGATGCTTGTCTGGAGCTCTTCCAGAAGGGCGAGCTTGGCTTTGAACGGCTGGCGCCTATAGAGGCCGGCCTCGGTTATGTGATGTCGGCCAGTTGATTTACCACATAGCTTAAGTTCCGTTAATTCAAGCGAAGAGCACGTACACAAAGGTTATTCACGGCCTTGACAATCTCAGCATAATATGTTACAAATTAAGCGGCCGGCAGGAGAGGCCCAGAATTGGGAGCCGAAGGGGAAAGAGAGATATAATCTCTGTCTTGAAACTCTCAGGCAAAAGGACTGCCGGAGCCTACTTCCCTGGAAAGACCTCTTGGTAAGGTCACCGAAGGGGTAAGTTCGTAAGTGCAAGCGAACGATCTCTCAGGTAAAAAAGACAGGGGGGCAATCTGTGGAAAGCAGGTTGCCCCCTTTTAGTTTGCGTAATTATAAGAAGAAAGTATTATTCAGGGAGGAAAAGATGGCAGAACTAAAAAAGACACCGTTCAATAAAGTGCACCACGACCTGAAAGCGAACCTCATGGACTTTGCCGGCTGGGAACTGCCTGCATGGTACACTTCAATCGTGGAAGAGCATAATGCCTGTCGCAACGACAAGGCCATGTGGGATGTCTCCGACATGGGCAGGGTCTGGGTAACTGGCAAAGACTCCGGCGCCTTTCTGGACAAGATGCTGACCAAGTCGGCACGGAAGTTAGACGTGGGCGCGGCTCAGCTTTGTATGCTGCTTCTTGAGAACGGATGCATACTGGATGACATGTGGCTGTATCGCCTGGAGACCGACCGCTACTTGATAGTCTGGAATGCCGCCGATATCCCGCAAAAGCTGGAATGGCTGAATCGCTGGCGGGCCCCATACCCCGATGTAGTAATCAACGATGTTTCATCGAAGATGGCCATGCTGGCGGTGCAGGGCCCGAACATCCCTAAACTGAAGGTGCTGGAACATGTGGCCGATTTGCCGCGTTTTGCCCCCAGAGAGACAAAGTTGAATAACCTTGATGTGCTCATAGCAAGGACGGGGTATACAGGAGAGGACGGATTTGAGATAATTGTAGCCAAAGAAAAAGCCATGGATTTATGGAGGATATTCATGGATGCGGGCGTCAGGCCATGCGGGCTGGGCTGCCGTGACAGTCTGCGCATAGAGGCGGGCATGATGCTGAGCGGACAGGACATGGGGCCGAAGACCAATGCCCTGGAGGCCGGGCTGGGCTGGCTGGTGCAATTTGACGAGCGCGATTTTATCGGCAAGGAAGCCCTGCTCAAGATTCAGCGCGAGGGGCTTAAGCGCAGGCTGGTCGGCTTCAAGATGAGCGGCCGGGAGATAGCCCGCATGGGGTACAAAGTGGTCAAGAACGGCAAGGAGGTAGGCGTTGTCACCAGCGGCTGCCCTTCGCCAACCCTGGGCATCAACATCGGCTTCGCTTTTGTTCCCATTGAGATGTCTGAGCTCGGCACTGAGATTGAGATAATGATACGTAATAAACCGGTCAAAGCTACGGTGACCAGAAAGAAATTTTATAATAGGGAGGAGAAAAAATGAACCCGAAGGACTATAGGTACACAAAGGACCATGAGTGGATTCACGTTGAGCCGGATGGCACAGGCAAGGTAGGGCTTGCCGATTATGCCCAGTCTCACTTGGGCGACCTGGTTTACCTTGATTTGCCCGCTGTGGGCGCCAAGGTTAATCAGTCCAAGAAAATGGGCGAGATAGAGTCGGTGAAGGCAGTGGCTGACTTCTTCTCTCCGACCACCGGCGAAGTGCTGGAGGTCAACCAGCCCTGTGTTGATGACCCCACTATCGTGAACAAAGACCCCTACGGCAAGGGCTGGCTGCTCAAGGTTAAAATCGCCGACCCCGCCGACCTCAAGAATTTGATGGACATCGATGCTTATGAGAAGCTGTTAGCCAGTTTAGCTGAAGAATAACGGCGTTATATGAATAGATTAGAGAATCATCGGAGGGGGTATGAGTAAAATGCCATCACCTTATTTGCCGAATACTGACGCCGACCGCAAGGCTATGCTGCGGGAGATAGGCGTTTCCTCTATAGAAGAACTGCTCAAGGATATTCCCAATAAACTGCTCAATTCCAAGTTCAATCTGCCTGCGCCCATATCCGAGCTGGAGATTAAAAAAGAGCTCGGGAGGATGGCGAAGAGCAACGCCAGCACGGATGATTACGCATGTTTCCTGGGGGCGGGCAGCTACCGGCACTTCATTCCCGGCACGGTTGAAGCCATAGTCGGGCGTAGCGATTTCTATACCGCTTACACCCCCTACCAACCAGAGGTCAGCCAGGGTACGCTTCAGCCTGTCTACGAATACCAGTCGCTGGTTTGCCAGCTTACCGGCATGGACGTGAGCAACGCCGGCATGTATGACGGCAGCACCGCCGCCGCCGAGGCGGCGATAATGGCGAACGTTGTAACCAAGAGAGGCAAAGTGGTTGTGCTGGACACGGTGAACCCGACATACCGCGAGGTGCTGGATGTTTATATTAAGGGTGGCAGGGGGTTCGCCCTGGAGACGGCATCCGCTGACAAAGTGAATATAT
>CAYWUK010000128.1:0-5304 GCA_964461475.1 uncultured Dehalococcoidaceae bacterium | reverse complement strand
GGAACACCCCATGGACTTTGCCCTGTGGAAGGCGACCAAGCCCGGTGAGCCGTCATGGGAAAGCCCCTGGGGGGAGGGGCGGCCGGGCTGGCATATTGAATGCAGCGTGATGTCGCGCAAGTACCTCGGGGAGACCTTTGATATACACGGAGGCGGGCAGGACCTGATTTTCCCCCACCATGAGAACGAGATAGCCCAGTCGGAGAGCTTCAGCGGCAAGAAGCCGGTGGTGAAGTACTGGCTGCACAACGGCCTGGTTCAGCTTGGCGCGGAGAAGATGAGCAAGTCGCTGGGCAATCTCATATCCATCAAGGAGGCGCTGGAGAGGTATAGCGCCGACGCCATCCGCATCTTCGTGCTCAGCTCACACTACCGCAGCCCGCTTACATATTCTGAGGAAGTGGTGTATGGGGCGGAGAAAGGCGCAGATAAGTTGCAGCAATTAGTTGTAAGAGAATCCGATGGAGATAAGAATAAATCCCTGGATGCCAAGCCCTACGTCGATAAATTCATTGGAGCGATGGAAGATGATTTCAATACCCCACAGGCAATAGCTGCGCTCTTTGAGCTAGCCCGGGCGATTAACTATTCCGCGGACGCCAGCGGCGACTTTAAAGAAGCTAAGGACACCCTAGTGAAGCTGGGACGAGACGTGCTCGGCTTAAAGCTTGAGTCAACGGGACTTCTTGAAGGGCCGACCACGGAAATTCAGGAGCTGGCAGAGCGTCTGGCTGAGGAGCGTTCCAAACTTCGTGAAGCCAAAAAGTGGAAAGAAGCCGATGAGGTTCGGGCCAGGCTGGTAGATTTGGGCGCAGTTGTTGAGGATACTCCAAGAGGAACAATATTAACGTGGAAACATAAGCGCTAACCCCGGAGGTGAGTTATGTGGCAGAATATAGCCCTCTTTTTGATGGGCATCGGCCTGCTGGTATTAATCGGCTGGAGCGTGCAGGCCTTCTTCATGTCCAGCGAGATACCCCTGCTCGTCAGGGTAGCCGTCGGCGCCGTCGGCCTGGGCATACTGATTCTAATCGGCGTCGCCATCAGGGACAGGCTGAAGGCCAAAAAAGAGGACTTCAAGGGGGTTGAGAAATGATTATCACCACTACCGAGCAGGTAGAAGGCAAGAAGGTTGTTAAGACCATAGGCCTGGTGAGGGGCAGCACCATCCGCGCCAGGCACCTGGGCAAAGATATCATGGCGGCGTTCAGGGGCATGGTTGGAGGTGAGATAGCCGAATACACCAAGATGATGGCCGAAGCCAGGGAACAGGCCATTCAGCGCATGGTTGAGGATGCCGAGAAGCAGGGGGCCAATGCCGTGATAGCGATGAGGCTCGGTACTTCAATGGTAATGCAGAACGCTGCCGAGGTGTTTGCCTACGGCACCGGCGTGGTGCTGGGGTAGAGAAAACGCATCCGGTTCGCTTCAGCGCTGTATGACCGCCCTTGATGAAAATAGCCCCAGCCCTTCAAGGCCAAAGACCAGGACATAAGCAATTGTTATTCCCATCAGGTCGCCTATCCTTATCTCCGTTGCGCTTATACCAGCCAGGATAAAGCCGACGGTATAGATGAAGGTTATCAGGTGGTCAATGAGCATGGTGCTCAGGCTCAGCCTCTCCTGTATGCGGGCGTTGTCCAGGCCGTGTTTTCTGATGGTCATGATGTTCCCTGCAATTAACGGCAACAGGACGAGGGAGAGTAGAGCGGTAACTTGGGGCACTCCGAAGAATATGATGGCGATGATATTGAAATAGCACAATATCAGCATCGTGATGTAAAGAATGCCGTTCTTCTCTCTCCCCAGCCTGACCGCCAGGTTATTCTTCCCCACGAGCCTGTCCGATTTAATATCGGGGATTTCGTTTATCAGGATGAGCAGGAAGACGCTGGTCGCCCCCGGCAATGCGGCCAGGGTGGTAATCATGTCAAACCGGCCGGCCTGAAGGTAATATCCGGTAAAGGTGGCCAGCCAGCCGCAGGAAAACCAGATGGCAATCTCGCCCCAACCGTGGTAAGACCAGCGCAATGGCCGGGCGGTATAAAAATAGCCGATGAAAATGGCCAGCGCGCCCAGCGGGATGGTATAGGGTCCGGTCTGATAGCGGAACTGGAGCACAAGCCCGATGATTACGGCGATGGCGAGGCAGACATAGGCGGCAATCAGCGAGTAGCGGCGGGGCAGGAGCCCCATGGGCAGGACCCGGCTGCCGCCGGAGAGCATGTGAAACTCTTCGTTTATCAGGTCTGCATCGTAGTCGTAATACTCGTTAATCAGGAAGGTCATCAGCATGATGAGGGTTACAGCCAGGGATGAAAGCGCCAGTACCGCCCAATCGATGGGGTTGCCCTGGCTCCAGGCGATGACATTGCCGAGGAGGAAGGGGAGGACGCCTCGCGCGGTGGCGCCCAGGCGGAACAGGGTGAGCCAGGAAAGCAGGTATCGCTTGGCGGGAAGGGCTCCTTCCACCTCAGCTCTCCCGCTTGCTCGCCGTTAATTTTACCTCGTCGCCCACCTTAGCGCCGAGAAAGGCGCTGGCGTCCCCGTTGCTCAGGGATATCTCAAGGTATTCGCTGCTGCCGATGAGGGCGAGCAGCCCTTCGCCTTCGGCGTAGTTGCGGCTTAGACCGTAGATGGACTGGCCGTCAATCTCAACGGTTATCGCCTGCCCTGCGGGCGGCAGGTCGGCGCGCCTGATGCTGGTAATCAGATTGCCGAAGCGATCAACGTGGAGGACATGGCCCACCAGAGCGCCATCCGCCGCCTGGTATGGGCGAGGCAGGGGTAGCGCCGTAAGCAAGGTTATCGTCTCGCCGAAATCCTCCAGTGGCAGGCCTAGAGAAAGATGGGCTGCCACCGGGGCGAAGATGTCGCGCCCGTGAAAAGTGGCGCTGGGCGGCGACCGCCAGAACTGGGGCCTGGTAATGGCCACCGCCTGTAGCCCCGCCTCAAGCTCTATTTGCTGTCGTTTACCGTCTATCGGATTAGACGAATATTGCCGGATGACGTAGCTCAGTACGCCGTTATCGGGGGCGACGAAGTCGGCCGAAGGCGTTCTCAGGATTATAGCCCTTCTTGCGCTGCCCACGCTTGGGTCAACCACCACCAGGTGGATGGTGCCTTGGGGGAAGAAATCGTGAACTGTGCTCAGGATAAACGCGGCCTGGGGGATGTTCCGGGGCGGGATGGAGTGGCAGATATCAATGAGCTTTGCCTCCGGATTAATGCCGAGAATAACGCCCTTCATGGCGGCTACATAGGCATCTGACAGGCCAAAATCGGTAGTAAGGGTTATTATGGCAGCCATGTCTGCCTCCATAAGTCAGAAGCCTATAGAGACCGAGACGAGCGAGAGGATGATGAATATGACCACCAGGGCGATGGTAAGCTGAAACAGGGTCTTTTCCACGCCCCTCTTGGTGCGATATACGGAGTCGGGCTGGCCGAAGATGCCGCCCAGGCCGCCGCCCCGGACTTGAAGGAGAACGGTCAATATCAGGACGAGTGCCACCACTATTTGCGCCACGTTCAAATAAATTCGCATTTCACTTCCCTTCGGCTCTTAACCTTCAGTTAGTTTTCTCTTTATCGCTTCGTTGACCAGCGCCGGGTTGGCACGGCCCTTTGTCGCCTTCATTACCTGGCCAACGAGGAATTTCAGCGCCTGCTCTTTGCCCGCCTTGAAATCTTCTACAGGCTTAGGATTTAAGTTTATCACTTCAACGACGGAGTTTTCAATTTCCTGCGTATCGCTTATCTGGCTGAGGCCCCTTTCGGCGATGATTTCTTGAGCGGCTTTAGAGCTTTTATACATCTCCTCGAACACTTCCTTGGCATTCGGGCCGCTGACGACTCCGCTTTCAATTAATTTGATTAGTCCGTAAAGTTGCGCCGGGCTGATTTGCTTCCACATATAGTTGACATCGACATTATTGGCATTCATCAGGCGGCTGAACTCGCCGATAACCCAGTTCGCCACCAGCTTGGCGTGTTTCTTGCGCGATTCATCCTGGGGCGTTAATTTAACGCATTCTTCGTAGTAGTCTGCCATCAGCTTGGAGTTTGTGAGCAAATCGGCATCGTAGAGCGGCAGCCCGTATTCGGCGACGAAGCGGTCGCGCCTGGCCTCGGGCAGTTCGGGCAACCTTGCCCTTATCTCCTCCACCCAGTCCCTTTTGATGGCCAGCGGCGGCAGGTCCGGCTCCGGGAAGTAGCGGTAGTCATGGGCGTACTCCTTGCTGCGCTGCGAAACGGTCTTGCCCTCCGCCTCCACCCAGCCCCTCGTTTCCTGGATGAGCCTTTTGCCCTCGGCGGCCGACTTCCTCTGCCGCTGGGCCTCGTACTCCAGCGCCTGGTAGACCGCCTTGAAGCTGTTCATATTTTTAACTTCAACCTTGGCTATGGACTTTGCGCTGTCCTCCGGGCGGATGCTTATGTTGGCATCGCAGCGGAAGCTCCCCTCTTCCATGTTGCCTGTGGATACCCCCAGGTACTGCAGGATGCTGTGCAGCTTTATCAGGTACTGGCGGGCCTCCTCCGCTGAGCGCAGGTCCGGCTCGCCGACAACCTCCATCAGGGGCACCCCGGAGCGGTTTACATCCACCATGCTGTAGCCTTCTCCACCGGGCCCGGCGCGGTGCAGCAGCTTGGCCACGTCCTCTTCAAGGTGGACGCGGGTTATGCCTATTTTCTTCTTTTCTCCGTTTATGTCAATGGTCAGCGCGCCATGATGTCCGATGGGGGCATCATACTGCGAAATCTGGTAGCCCTTCATGAGGTCTGGGTACGGGTAGTTCTTGCGGTCAAACTTGGTGTGTTCGGAGATGGTGCAATCAAGGGCGAGGGCCGTCATTATGGTGTATTCCACCGCCTGCTTGTTTATGACGGGCAGGACGCCGGGCATGCCCAGGCATACCGGGCAGACATGGGTATTGGGCGGGGCACTGGCGTAGTCGGCGCTACAGCGACAGAACATCTTGCTCCTGGTCAGCAGCTGGGCGTGGACCTCCAGCCCGATGATTGTCTCAAAATCCATGCAAAAATTCCTTATCCAGTAACGCCTTTAGTATAGCAACAATGAGCGTGACTGACAAGGAAGAGAGAAAGGGCTGGGCAGGGGGAATACGACAAGAAATCTCAAATATGCTATAATTTTTTGCGTAGCATGGGGCTGTAGCTCAGTTTGGGAGAGCGCCTCCTTTGCACGGAGGAAGTCAGGAGTTCGAGTCTCCTCAGCTCCACCATTATGTACAATAGCAAGAACCGACTCCTTTTCTTCACGCAAACCTCGCGGTAACAGGG
>CAYWUK010000127.1:0-5317 GCA_964461475.1 uncultured Dehalococcoidaceae bacterium | reverse complement strand
GGCAAGAAGACCGAAGCGGCACTGAAAGCCATGGGCATACACACCATCGGACAGTTGGCCGCCCTACCGCCAGGCGTGCTTAAGAGCCGCTTCGGCGCCTTTGGCGAGATGCTGCACGAACACGCCAGCGGCATTGACAACAGGAAGGTGGAGCCACCGGGAGAGCGCAAGTCCATCAGCCGGGAAACCACCTTCGCCAAAGACACAAGAAATAACGCATTGCTTAAGGCGACCCTGCGCTACCTCAGCGAACGTGTGGGCAGCGATTTACGCCGGAGCGCCAAACAGTCCAGGTGCGTGACTCTGAAGCTGAGATATGCCGATTTCACCACCATCTCCCGCCAGCAGACATTGAGCCATGCCAGCGATGCTGACCAGACAATATTCGAAACCGGATACCGACTGCTTAAAAAAGAATTATCTGGAGAGAAACAGGCGGTGAGGCTGGTCGGCATCGGGGTATCCGGACTGGCTGAATCTGGCAGGCAACTGGATATGCTGGATGCCTCCGCACAAAGGCTGGAAAGACTGAACAAGGCCATTGACTGCATCCGCAGAAAATACGGCTTCAGCGCCATACAGACCGGCCAGACGCTGCTGCTGAAAGACCTCTTCTCCACAGGCGAGGACGGTTACACGCTGCACACGCCAAGCTTATCAAGGTGAGGAAATAACCCCCAAACGCTCATACTTGTTTTCCGCCTGAGCTATTGGCTATAATGAATGTTAACTAAGTAAGGAGATTTGCCAATGCCGTCATACGCCTTTTTTCAGAAGAAATTGGTCCCTTTAGAGGAAGCCAAGCTTGGGATTATGACTCATGCCTTTCACTATGGCACCGCCGTCTTTGAAGGCATCAGGGGCAACTGGAACAGCGCACAAAAACAGATTTACATCTTCCGCCTTAAAGACCACTACCTGCGCATGAGCAAAGGATGCCGCATACTGAATATCAACCTGCCCTACTCCGTTGACGAGCTATGCCGGATAACAATTGAAATGGTAGCCAAGGGCAACTTCCAGGAGGACATCTACATACGCCCGGTGGCCTATAAAAGCTCTCAGGCGCTGGGGTTGCGCGTCCATAACCTGGATGACGAATTCATGGTCTTCGCCATCCCCTGGGGGCCTTATCTGGACATGGAGGCCGCCCGCTGCGCCGTCTCCACCTGGGCGCGCCCGCCTGATAACGTTATTCCGCCAGGCGCCAAAATCACCGGACTTTATGTCAACAACTCCCTGGCGAAGACGGAGGCCGTCCTTAACGGCTTTGACGAAGCAATAATGCTGACAGCGGAGGGTTACGTTTCAGAAGGGAGCGGCGAGAACATCTTCCTCGTCATAGATGGAAAGCTGGTCACGCCCGCCTCATACAACAACATACTTATCGGCATAACCAGAAACACCGCCATAGAGCTGGCCAGGAAAGAGCTCGGCCTGGAGGTAATTGAAAGGCAGATTGACCGCAGCGAGCTATACACCGCCGACGAATGCTTCCTAACCGGAACGGCAGCGCATATTACGCCGGTGGCGGAAATAGACCACCGCAAGATAGGCGACGGCAAAGCGGGCAAAATAACCAAGCAGCTGCAAAAACTCTACACCGGAGTAATAAGGGGAGACAACCCCAAATATATCAAGTGGTGCACGCCTGTTAACAAGCAGTAAGCCGGCTACTCTACGGCGGGGCTTGTCTGCAACGACTTCAACAGGCAGAGGACGCGGCAGCTTTCCTCTAGCATCGTGGTCAAATTATAGGCCTCATCGAGCAACTGACCGACGATAAAGCTGCCATGACTGTGGACCATAACTGCGGGGTGGTCCTTCAAAGTATGAGCGATGATATCGGCAAGGCCGCCAGCCTTCACTTCCATATTCCAGCCCACCACCGGGACCTTCCCCAGCTCAACAAAGGCTTCGGCAGTGTTGGGGACGATTTCGCGCTCAGCCATTGATAGTGCAGTAGCATGAGGGGGATGGGCATGAACGATGGCCAGTGCCTGCGTCTCCAGATAAATAGCGCGGTGCACCGGCAATTCCACTGAAGCCAGCGGGGTAGAGCGGTTATTCCTGGTCAGGCCGGTCTCAATCAAATCATGCTCCTGCAAACTATTGAGCATGCTGCCGCGGCGAGTGATTATTATGCGGTCTCCAAGCCTTATGCTCAGATTACCGCCGCTTGAAGAGACTAGGCCCCTGGCGAACAAGTCACGGCCTACGGATTGAAATTGAGATAAGAACATATTTTACTCTTCTCTTCTATTACTGCGTTCTGGCCACTCCCACCCTGCCTCTCCATCATTATTACTACTCTACAACTATCAACAATAGAAAATCAAATCAAACGATAATCAGGGAACTGAAAGGGGAATTATTTTCGCCACTAAAGCTTAAACCAGCTGCCTGATGACGCCAATCACCCGACCCTGAATTTCAACATTGCCCGGCTCAACATATATCGGCTTCATCCGCTCGTTTGCCGGCTGGAGGCGGATGCGCCCCGGTTCAACATAGACCTTCTTCAGGGTGGCCTCCTTCTCCTCTTTGAGCCAGACCGCAGCCATCTCCCCACTATCCACCGCACTTACCTGCTGCATCAGCACAATATCGCCATCATCAATAAAGGCATCCACCATGGACATGCCTTTGACCCTCAAAGCATAAACTCCTTCCCTGCCCTTAGTCAAGTCGCGCGGCAAGGTCAGCGCCTCGGCGCCGGCAGCCGCATCCCAGGAGTCAGGAGTGGGCACCGGCATCGGCTTGCCTGCTGCGATTTGCCCGATGATGGGAACCTGCACCCGCTGTGCCAAGCCGAGGGAGCTACCAAGCAGTTCAATGCCGCGCGACACCTCTGAATGGCGCCGTATGTGCCCCATATTCTCCAGGGCGTTCAGGTTGTAATCCACGACAGAGGTTGAGCTGATGCCACAGCCAGCCTGAATATCCCGGATGGTCGGCGGATAGCCGCTTTCATTCAAGAAACGTTCAACGAAATCAAGGATATGCTGTTGTTTGGGCGATAAAGCCTTCATCTTACTGCAATCCAGTTACGAACACATGTTCTAAAGGAAACTCTACACCATATATAATCCTTTGTCAAGTTCACCACGTTAAAATTACCCCTGGCTATAGCAATTCTGAAAAATACATGGGAAGAGCGGGTGTCCAATCAAATTGCTGGGGGATAGCGAGCGCCTTGGCCGCGGCAGCCTAGCCCTGTTTCACGACGGAAGAGGCATGGCGGCCCGCCTGGACAGCTTCCAGTTCCAGCTTATCCATCTCAAGCTGGACAGGTATAGGGTAATCGCCGGTGAAGCAGGCCAGACAAAAATCCTCCCTGGGCAGGGCAACAGAGTTAATCAACCCTTCAATGCTCATATAGCCCAGAGAGTCCGCCCCAATGAAATCGCGGATTTCTTCTACGCTTTTCTGGGATGCAATCAACTCGTTGCGGGTGGCCATATCCACACCAAAGAAACAGGGGTAACGGATGGGTGGAGCACAGATGCGCATATGCACCTCTCTGGCCCCTGCTTTTTTCAGCATCTTCACCACGCTGGGCGTGGTGGTGCCGCGCACAATGCTGTCATCAACCACCACCAGGCGTTTGCCGGCCAGCATCTGGGGCAAGGGATTGAACTTAAGTTTAACGCCGAGGTCCCTGATGTGCTGGTCTGGCTCAATAAAGGTACGCCCTACATAGCGGTTCTTAATCAGCCCCTCGGAGATGGGGATTCCCGACTCTAAAGAATAGCCTATGCCGGCAGCCGTGGCTGAATCTGGCACGCCCATAACCAAATCAGCCTCAACCGGGTGTTCTTTGGCAAGCATCGCTCCCATGGCCTGGCGTGCCGGGTAAAGCAGCCGTCCACCAATCACGCTATCGGGACGGGCAAAGTAGATATATTCAAAGATACACTGGGCGCGACGCCCAGGCTTGCCCTGGTAGCTTTGCAGGCCATTCTCGTCTATGGAAATTATCTCTCCCGGTTCTACTTCCCTGGCGAAGTTGGCACCGATATGGTCAAGGGCACAGCTCTCAGAGGCTATAATCCAGCCGCCGTCAATAGTCCCAAGGCATAGCGGGCGGACGCCAAGAGGGCCGCGCACTCCGAACAGACTGCGAGGGGTCATGCACACCACGGAATATGCCCCCTGGAGCCGGTTCATGGCATATCTTATCTTGTCCACCCATTCCTTCTCGGGCGATGATAAAATCAGGTTGGCGATGACCTCGGTATCCGTGGAGGTATTAAAGGCATAGCCCTGTCCGGCAAGCTCTTCGTAAAGGTACTTGGCGTTAACGATATTCCCATTGTGAGCTACGGCAAAGGCATTATGGCCGCTGCCCACAACAATAGGCTGCGCGTTGCAGAGTCGGCTGGAGCCCGCGGTGGAATAACGGTTGTGCCCGATGGCTATGCTGCCAACAAGGCGACTCAGCGATTCTTCGTCAAATACCTGAGAGACGCGGCCCATCCCGGCATAAACACTAATCCTCTTGCCATCGGCAGTAGCAATTCCGGAACTCTCTTGACCCCGGTGCTGGAGGGCGAACAGGCCGAAGAAGGTAAGCCGAGCTACATCAACATCAGGAGCATAAATACCAAATACACCGCACGCTTCGTGCAAAGCAACCTGCCTTCTGTTTACTCTCGGCTGTCCCGTACTTTAATTATAGTTCATTCGCATATAAGGGTCAATTTAATGATTTTGCCTTCATTTGGTTGCAGTTTTCTCCCTCTTCTCTGGCTTCCTCCAAACCAGCAGCCGCTTGAAATGGAGAATTTGACCCTGCCGAAGAAAACGAGTAGCATATAGCGGAAAGGCCCTGCGATATGGCACAACGCTTAAACCGAGCATGAAGAAACGCCCATTATTCTTTTACGGCTGGATTATAGTAGCCATCGGCATAGTAATACAGTCCTTAGGATACGCCACTCGCTATTCCTTTTCTATAATATTCCCCGCTCTCCTGGTTGACTTTCAATGGCCCAGAGATATCACCGCCGCCATGCTATCCGTCCACCTCCTTTTCTACGGGCTTGTCGCACCTGTCGCTGGCAGCCTGGTAGACAGGATAGGCCCAAGAAAGACCATGATATTTGGAGCGACCTTGCTGTCTCTGGGTTTAGCTTCATCAGCGTGGGCGAACGAGCCCTGGCATTTTTACCTCAGCTTCGGAGTCGCCGCTGCGCCCGGCCTTTGCCTCATGGGCACAGTGCCTTTCGCCGCCGTGTTAAGGAACTGGTTTGAAAGGAAAAGAGGCCTCGCTTTCTCCATGATGTTTTTAGGCGGCGGAGGTCCCTATATCTTC
>CAYWUK010000126.1:0-5362 GCA_964461475.1 uncultured Dehalococcoidaceae bacterium | reverse complement strand
TGCCTGGTCGCTGCGCCTTTTTGCTTTGAGGCATCTCTCCGCCCACTGTTGCGTCCTGGCCACCGCCTGCTGCACCTTTTCCGGGCTATCGCCGTAAGCCGTGCACTCGTCCAGCACCATGATAATATCGGCGCCGAGCGACTCCTGGTACTGTATGGCCAGCTCGGGCGTGATGAAATGCTCGTTGCCGTCTATATGGGAACGAAAAGCAACCCCTTCGTCGCTGACACGGCACAAAGGAGCCAGGCTGAAAATCTGATAGCCGCCGCTGTCGGTGAGGATAGCGCCATCCCAGGCCATAAACCTGTGCAGGCCGCCCATCTTCTCAACCACCGCAACGCCTGGCCTGAGGTAAAGGTGATAGGTGTTGGCCAGCACTATAGTGAAGCCGATATCCCTGACCTCGTCGGGGGTCAGCGCCTTCACCGTGGCCTGACTGCCCACCGGCAGGAAAACAGGCGTCGGTACAGCTCCATGCCTCGTATGGAGCTCTCCGGCACGAGCCGGGCAGTCGGCTGACTTTTTAACCAGGCGAAAGTCCATTTGGCCTCCGTAAACCTATCTTATGAACCAGATATCCAGACACATAAAAAGGAAGAGCAGGCCGAGATAAGGGAAAGCCGACAATTTATACAGCTTCCAGGCATCCCCGCTGGCACCGGACATGACCAGCCTGATGCCGCCATAGACCATCAAAATGCCGAGCAAATTGGCCGAGGCCAGGTAGAGCCAGCCGAAGTGCCCCACGAAATAAAGACTTATAGAAGATGCGTAAAGCACAAGAGAAAACGCCAGGAGTATTTTTACTGCCTTCCCGGTTGCAACGTTTATGGGGAAGTAGCTCAGTCCAGCCTGCAAATAGTCATCCCGGTTGGCAATTACCAGGCTCCAGACGTGCAGGGGGAGCCAGGCAGCAATCAGGATACACAGCAACAGGAGCTCCAGGTTGAAAGCGGGTTTCACGGCAAACCACCCCATCAGCAAGGGAGCGCAACTGGCTATCACCCCCTGAGGATAGACGCAGGTCACCTTTTTGCGCCAGGTGGCGGCGACCACCACACCCACCAGGCCAGCCGCAAAAGAAAAGGGGTGCAGCTTCCAGGCTAAGGCCAGGCCAATGATAATAAGGCTTATAATCAGAGGCAACACTTTCCACGCAGGGTAAATGTGCCTTGAGGGCAAAGGCCTGTCCCTGGTGCGCTGCATGCGGGCATCTACTTCGCGGTCGAGGTAGTTGGTCAATCCGTTGGCGCCGGCTGCAGTCAGCAGAATCGCCACCAGGACGAGAAGCAATTGTAAAGATAGCTCTCCCTGACTGGCGATAAATGCGGCACAAACACCTATAAAGGCCAATAAGATACTTGCCAGGGGCTTTAATGCGCTGATATAGTTAATAGCCTGTCTTATCGCTGAACCTTTCCGCAATGACTAAACAAATAAGTCTAACCCACGCCCTGCACAACACCCACCAGAAATTGAGATTAGCCCTTTTCGTCTTAAAAGTCAAGCTCACAAACTGCCATTTGCAATGTTATGTCAATTGACTTGGGGAGGGGGGCTTGTATAAGGTTGTCATTTCCACATGAATAGTATTACCATGAATATGATGATTCAGCAGCTAAAGCAACTGCTTTCCCGGCGAAAGAAAAGACGCATTGTGGATTCAGGCCGCGTGCCGTCGGCTGTGCTGGTGCCCATATACAGTAAACAGTCGCAGTACTATATCCTATTCACCAAGCGCACGGAAAAGGTGGAAACACACAAAGGCCAGATATCCTTCCCGGGAGGGGCGTATGAAAAAGGTGACACCACGCTCGCCGATACCGCGCGGCGGGAGTGCGCCGAGGAAATAGGAATCATGCCCGGCGACGTTGAGATACTGGGGGAGCTCGACGACCAGCTCAGCCTGGCTTCAAATTTTGTCATTTCGCCCTTCGTCGCCCTAATCCCATGGCCACACCAGTTAAAGCTAAGCAAGGACGAAATTGATGAGATAATTGAAGTCCCCATCCCCACCCTCCTGGAGAAGGGCTGCCAGCAGAAGGAACGAGAAGGCGCAGATGGCGCAACCGTGGCCGGCTATTCTTATCACTACGATGGGAATATCATCTGGGGTGCCACTGCCAGGATACTCGACCAGTTTCTGGAGCTATTCCAACAAGTCACAGAAGAAGGGTAACGCTAAAAGAAGCGAATCTGACTGTCCGTCTCGCTGCTTCAATGCTCTCCATTAGTTAATGATATTTTATTAAGTATTCTAATTATTCATTTAAGTTATTTAGATATATAGGTATTAACATACCTAAGACTATATTGACATATCACCAGGAAAGCTATATACTATTAATGAGCGTTGAAGAAAAATGGCAGGAAAAGACTATTACAGCATATTAGGGGTCAAGCGGGATGCCAGCGAGAAGGAGATAAAGCAGGCTTACCGCAAGCTGGCACGCAAGTACCATCCCGATGTCAACCCGGGAGATAAGTCGGCGGAGGCGAAGTTCAAGGAGATAAATGCAGCCTACGAGGTACTTTCTGATAAAGAGAAGCGTCGCAAGTACGACCAGTACGGCGACAAGTGGCAGTATGCCGACCAGTTTGCCCAGGCGAAGCAGCAACAGGCGCCCTTTGAAGGTTTTGATTTCGGCAGGGGCGGCGGCACTTCTTTCCACTTCGCCGGGGATGACATAGAAAGCCTCTTTGACGAACTGCTGAGGGGCGGGCGCGGCGGATTTTCTCGTCGTCGCGCTCAGCCAGGGCGTGGGCAAGACCTGGAATACCCCCTTGAAGTGACGCTGGAAGAAGCCTACCAGGGGACAAAGCGCGTCATCAGTCTTCAGGTTAATGAACCATGCACCACCTGCCACGGCAGCGGGCGAATACAGAATATGCCCTGCTCCACATGCCGTGGCGCAGGCGTTGTAGCTAATATGAAACGCATAGAGGTCAAAATACCGGCAGGAGTGAATAACGGCTCCCGCGTGCGCATTGCTGGCAAGGGGCAGCCAGGCTATAATGGCGGGCCTGCCGGCGACCTTTACCTGGCAATCTCAGTAAAGTCAAGTTCGGTATTTGAACGGCGCGGCAATGATTTGCACGTAGAGGCGGCGGTCCCGATGGCGGTGGCAATGCTGGGCGGTGAAATCCAGGTGCCCACCCCCAAAGGGCAACTGCAACTGAAAATCCCGCCCGAGACTCAAAACGGGCGCGTATTTCGCCTCACCGGACAGGGCATGCCCCACCTGGGCAACTCCTCCAGGGGCAACCTCTTCGCCAAAGTGAAGGTCGTGTTGCCAACCAAGCTGTCGCCGGAGGAGAAGGAGCTAATTAAAAAACTGAGCAAGCTAAGGCCAGCTAAGTAGGATGTGAGGTTGCTATGGACAAAGAATATAACGAGCCGCGCTATGTGATAAGCGTGGCAGCCCGCATACTCGGCATGCAGACACATAACTTGCGTTACTATGAGAGGATCGGCATCATAGAGCCATACCGTTCGCGAGGCAACATCCGCCTCTACTCAGAGAGGGATATCGCCATACTCCAGCGCGTTAAATCAATGGTTGAAGACATGGGAGTCAACCTGGCGGGAGTGGAGGTTGTCTTGCGCATGATGCGGCGCATGAGCGAGCTGCAAAGCGAGCTGGAGCAGGCACAAGAAGAGCTAAAGAAATTCCGGAAGGGAAAATAACAGATGAAACAAGAAAGATTTACCGAACAGGCGCAGGAAGCCCTGGCATCATCTCAGGAGCTGGTGCGCCAGTATAAACATAGCCAGTGGGATGTGGAGCATATCATGCTCGCCCTGCTGCTGCAACAGCAGGGGCTGGTGGGAGAAATACTAAAAGAGCTCAACGTCGATGCGGAAACGATGAGAAATCAGGTGGACGCCGCCCTGCAAAAGACGCCGAAGATTTCCTATGAGACGGGGCAGATTTACGCCACGCCACGCATCGCCGAACTGCTGAAAAAAGCGGGCGATGAGGCTGATAGGCTTAAAGATGAGTTCATCAGCACCGAGCACCTGCTCATCGCCATAGTTGAGGATAAAGGCGAGGCAGGCAACATACTGCGCCGTTCCGGCATCGACCAGGAGAAGGTCTACGGCGCCCTGCAGAAGCTCCGCGGCGGCCACCGCGTCACCGATGCCAGGGCGGAAAGCAAATACCGCTCCCTTGAGAAATATGGCCGCGACCTCACCGAATTTGCCCGCCAGGGCAAGCTGGACCCGGTCATCGGGCGCGACGAGGAAATCAAACGGGTGATGCAGATACTCACCCGCCGCACCAAGAACAACCCGGTCATCGTCGGCGATGCCGGCGTGGGCAAGACCGCCATCGCCGAAGGGCTGGCCCAGAAGATAGCTGCCGACGATGTCCCCGACTCCCTCAAGGGGCGCAAGGTAGTGGCGCTGGATTTGGGCGCACTTGTCGCCGGGAGCAAGTTCCGCGGCGAGTTCGAAGAAAGGCTCAAGGCTATCATGGACGAGGTCAGGCAGTCAAAGGGCGAGGTTATACTGTTCATAGACGAAATTCACACCGTGGTCGGGGCCGGGGCGGCGGAGGGGTCTATCGATGCCAGCAACATGCTGAAGCCGGCGCTGGCCCACGGCGAATTGCAGACGGTGGGCGCGACCACCCTTGACGAATACCGCAAGTTTATCGAGAAAGACAAGGCGCTGGAGCGGCGCCTGCAGCCGGTGTTCGTCGGCGAGCCCAGCGTTGAGGCCACCATTGAGATACTTAAGGGGCTCCGCCCCAGGTACGAAGCACACCACAAGATTAAGATAAGCGATGAGGCACTGGAAGCCGCCGCCAAGCTGAGCCAGCGCTACATCGCGGACCGTTATCTGCCGGACAAGGCCATTGACCTCATAGACGAAGCCGCCAGCAAGCTGCGTATAGACACCGAAAGCGCGCCGCCTGAGGTCAAAGCCCTGGAGCAGCGCATAAAACAACTTACCAACGAGGAGGACGCGGCCTCGCAGCGGCAGGACTACCAGCAAGGTGCCGAGCTCAGATCGGAGAGGCTGCGCCTGGAAAAGGAATACGACCAGGCCAAGAACGAATGGCTTCAGAAGGAGAAAATCGGCCAGGAAGTAAATGCGGCAAATATCGCCAAACTGGTCTCCAGCTGGACCGGCATCCCGGTATCCCAGATGCTGGAGGGCGAAGCGGAAAAGCTGCTCCAAATGGAAGAGCGACTTCACGAGCGGATGGTCAACCAGGACGAAGCCGTAGTCGCCATCTCAGAGGCCATAAGAAGAAGTCGCGCCGGGCTTAAGGACCCGAAGAGGCCCATCGGCAGCTTCATGTTCCTGGGGCCAACCGCGTGGGCAAGACGGAACTGGCGCGCACCCTGGCCT
>CAYWUK010000125.1:256-5432 GCA_964461475.1 uncultured Dehalococcoidaceae bacterium | reverse complement strand
AACCGCTTTAAGCAGCGTATAGCCCTTGGCCTTAAGGGTCAAAGCCAGGAGCCGCATATTCTGCGGGTTATCCTCTACAATGAGTATCTTCTCATTCATGTGTTTCTTTCACGTCCCCGCTAGCTGATTGCCGTTAAAGGCAGGGTGAAGGAGAACCGGCTGCCTTTTCCGTATTCGCTCTCCACCCATATTTTTCCGCCATGTTTCTCAACAATCCTCTTGGCGATGGTCAATCCCAGGCCGGTGCCACTTTTATCCTCGGTTAGCGGACTATCCACCTGGCAGAACTCCTCAAATATCCTCTCGTGGTTCTCCTTCTTGATGCCAATGCCACTATCAATCACGCTAACCAGGCACCAATCATCTTTTTTTACCGCCTCAACCTTTAGCCTGCCGCCATCGGGGGTGAATCTGCTCGCATTGCTCAACAGGTTCAACAGCACCTGCCCGATTTTCGCCTTGTCGGCGCGGGCCTGGGGGAGCCCCTCCTCTATATAAATATCCAGGCTCTGATTTCTCGGGGTAATTATAGGGGCCATCACATTCTTCATTGCCCTTATTACATCAGCTATGGCTATATTTTTAATCTTTAGTTCCAGCTTGCCCGATTCTATCTTGGAGAGGTCAAGAATATCGTTAATCAAGTTCATCAGGTTCCTGCCGCTGGCGAGTATATCGTTAAGGCACTGCTCCTGTTCCTCGTTGACCTGCCCCGGCACTTCTTCCAGCATCAAATCCGAGAAGCCGATAATCACGTTGAGCGGCGTGCGCAGCTCATGAGACATATGGGCCAGGAAATCGGATTTTGCCTGGGTTGCCTTCCTCAATTCCTCGTTCGTTTCAAACAGGAGCTTGTTGGAGCGCTGCAAGCTATCGACAAGCCTTTTATTCTCCTGCAGCAGCCTCTGGTGCTTGAGGGCATTGGCGATGGTGGTCTTTATCTCTTCCGGGTTCACCGGCTTGACGAAATAGGCATAAGCGCCCTGGTTCACCGCCTCCACCGCCGTCTCCACGCTGGCGTAGCCTGTTATCATAATCACGGCGGCATCCGGATTTATCTCCTTAGAGAGTTCCAATATCTCCAGGCCGCCTGAATCAGGCAACCTTATATCGGTGATTATCACGTCAAAGGCCTCTCTGGGCAAGGTCTCCAGCGCCTCCGCCCCACTCCCCAGGCCAATGGCATTATACCCCACATCCTCCAGTATGCCGCATAAAGTCGCCCTGGAGCCTATCTCATCCTCCACCACTATAATGTTTGCGCCGGAAGATATCATTTACTGTCCTTTTGGGCTATCTTCTCCACCAAAGTTACCACTTTCTCCATGTCAAACGGTTTATATACACAGGTATAAGCACCGCTGCTCACCGCTCGCTGCACCAGGTCTTCCTCGGTGAAGCCGGTCATCATGATTACCGCCGCCCGCGGGTCAATCTCTTTAACCTTCTCAAAAGTCTCCACGCCGTTCATCCCGGGCAATTTAACGTCCAGGAAAATTATATCATAATGTTTCTCTTTAACCATGCCTAAAGCCTCTGCGCCATCCACCGCCGTAGCCACCCGGTATCCCTTGCCCTCCAGTATTTCTTTCAACGTCTCCCTGTCGCCGAACTGGTCGTCAACCACCAGTATCAGCGTTCTCTCCTGCAGCAACTCGGCGATGAGAGACACTATTTTGTCAATATCAAACGGTTTGTAGGCGATGGCATAGGCGCCCTCCTCCAGCGCCTCCTTCACCAAATCCTCAACGGAATAGGCCGTCATCATTATTACCGCCGCCTTGGGGTCTATCTTCTTGACCTCGCGGAACGTCTGCACCCCGTTTATCCCCGGCATCTTTATATCCATGAAGATGACATCGAAGTGTTCCTTTTTCACCGCCTCAATGGCCTGGAAGCCATCTTCAACAGTAACCACGTTGTGCCCCTTGTCCTCCAGTATCCCCCCCAGGGTAAGGCGCATACTGCGAAGATCGTCAACTACCAGGATGTTAGTTTTTTCCATGTTCACCTCCAGTTTCTCTGCTCAGCAAAGCTCTATTTCACATGCAGGGGCAATTTAACGGCGAAGGTGGTACCTTTCCCCACTTCGCTCTTTACCTCAATGCTCCCCTGATGCCTTTCAACGATTGACTTGCACACCGCCAGCCCCAGCCCTATGCCTTTCGCCTTCATGGTAAAAAGAGGATCAAATATCTTGCTTAAAGCTTCTTTGGGTATCCCTACGCCGGTATCGCCTATATTAATTTCAAGGAAGCCGTTCCCCTGCCCGGCCTCTACGGACAGCTTGCCCCCCTCGGGCATGGCCTGTACCGCATTGGTAATGATGTTCACAAACACCTGCCGGATCTGCTCGGTGTCCATCTCAACTTCGGGCAACGCTGAGTCCACCTTTTTTATCAGCTCCACATTCTCAGGAACATGGGTGTGGGCGATGGCATCGGCAATAACCTTTTCTATCCTGGCCGGCGATACCGCCGGCTTGCCGACGCGGGAAAAGTTGAGCAGGTCATTGATGATTTTGTTGGACGAATTTATCTCGTCATCAACAATAGTGAGAAAATCCATGATGCGCGGCTCCCGCTGCGCCAGTTCGTTCTGCGCCAATTTTCCTCTTATGTAATAAACGGCATTTTTAATGGCTCCAAGCGGGTTCCTGAGCTCGTGCCCCACGCCCCCCGCCAGCTGCCCTATCGCCGCCAACTTCTCCGTGCGAACCATCTGCTCCTGGGCTTCTTTCAGCTCTTCATTTGCCGTCTCCAGCTCCTCGTTACTGGAGCGCAGTTCTTCCTCGGTGGCGCGCAGCTCCTCGTTAGCCGCCTCCAGTTCCTCATTTGAAGCCCTGAGCTCCTCCTCGCTGGCCTGCAGCTTCTCATTGGCCGTTTGGAGTTCGCCGGCATAGCTGCGGACATTATCAAGGGCACGATAGAGGCGGCTGGCGGCAAACCAGCTCAGGAAGGCGACAAGAAAGAAGAATAATATCCAGACGGCAACAAATAAGTAATCAACCCCGCCGGTTGCCGCCGCCACATATATCGGCGAGACAACGCCAGCCTGCTCCACAAATATCATCGCCAGATAGAGAATAGTGGCCAGTGCTGCGATAAGAAAGCTGTAATTTATACCAATCAACAGGCCGGCAGCGAGTATAGGAAAGATATATATAACGCCCATAGGGCCGGTGGCCCCTCCAAACATAACGGTTATAATAGCGCATTCCAGGAGAAACCCAATGACAAAGATGAAGCCGCCTATCTTATGCTGGCCTGCTCTGGCCAGCCAGTAGGAAATCAGACTGAGGAGCCCCACTGCTAGAATCAGTATGGTAGCAGGAATGATAGGGAAGGTTCGCTCAGATAGCCACATAACAAAAGCTACAATCTCGCCAGCGAGTACCGCCACAATCAAGCCCAGCGAGATGTATTTCAGCGCAACAACCCTAGCCTGTTCTTCCTCGGACAATGTTGATTGATTTACCATATCACAAGCCCTCCTCGCGCTATTATTTTCAGTCGAACGACTTTTTGTATATTCTAGCTTTATTGTCCAGGCATTCCAGCCTGCCCCGGAAAGAACCAGCTGGCGTTTCCACCTTCCCCAGCACCAGATAACCGGGGGCGGCCAATGAACCATGCAGCATGTTCAGCACACGCTCCTGGAGCTGCCTCTGCCAGTAGATAAGAACATTGCAACAAAATATGCAGTCCACATCGGTAAACGGCGGCGGGTCTGGCGAAGTGAGGTCAAAACGGGAGAAATGCACCATCCGCCTGATATCATCCCTCACCATCCACTGCTGGCCATGCGGGAAGAAATATTCCCGCAGTATATGGGGAGGAAGCCCCTCCAGGTCTTTGGCGGAGTACTCCCCCGCCTGCGCCTCATCCAGGGCCCACTGGCTGATATCCGTGGCATAAATTGAAACGTCAAAATCATCCCGCCGCTGAGACATGAATTCAGCGAGCATTATGGCTATGGAATAGGGCTCCTCGCCGCGGGCACAGGCGGCACTCCAGAATCTGAGCTTTCTTCCTCTCCGTTCCCCATGGCGAGACAGCAATTCCGGCAATGCCAACCTGGCCACCTGCCGAAAGGAATTGGCGCTCCTGAAGAAATTGCTTACCTTGATAGTGATGTCATCAGCCAGTTTATGATATTCCTGGGGGCACCCGTCAAGAAGGCGCATATAATCCAGATATGTGCTCGCGCCGGAGGCATGAAGTCGCCTCGCCAGGCGACGGGTTACCGTGCCACGTTTGTATTCGCGAAAATCATAGCCACCGTCTTGATACACCTTTTCCAGCAGGGAATCAAGAGATAAGTCGGCAATAACATGTGGCATGTCCATATTCATTTTGACAATTATAACACAAAAGGCACTTTTATTGGCAATAAGTAACCACAATTTACTACCAGTCAAAGGAAAAGTCAATGGCACCATTGCACTGACAGCGTTCCATCTATTTAGGGACAAATAGTGACATTAGTCCACAAACAAGGCCGAGGAATGTTACTTATGTCTAACGGAGGAAAATAAAGACAGCGAAGTGAGGCAATATTAACAGCTCTTCATCAATCTCTGGACAGCCCTTTGCAGATAGAGGACAGCAACGTCCTCCGGCGAAAATCTCCTGTCGCCGCGCCGGCCAACGCGGTGGCTCTTTAGTACTTCCCTGTCGCTCCACTTTCGTACTGTATTGACATGAACATTGAAAAGCGCGGCTACCGCTCCAGGAGTCATCATATTACCCATCTCTTTATGGTCTATCATATATCGCAACCTACCAGTTTTCCCTGGGGACATTACTGGGCTCAGCGGAACTGTCAAACCAGTGAGCGAAAATCGCGTCCGCCGCAGCATCTCTCAGAATTCCTTCCTTCACGTCTTCATACTGTCCCTGGTATTGCGAGACTTGTTCACCTTCAGCATCAAACACCAGGACCATGTCATTATCCAGCCTGAAAACCGACTTTATATCCATGTCTCCAGCCCTCCTTTGCTCGCTTCAGCATCTGCCTTCCCTAATTCCATATTAATCCAGAGGAATAAAATTATCATAAAAGCGGCATTAAAATTTTATTAAAATCCCCCGGCAGGCAAGAGAACCAGCAGACGACGTTGAAGTTTCTGCCAGCCTAACCTATAATATTTATGCCTGATATGATGGAGCAGATA
>CAYWUK010000125.1:0-246 GCA_964461475.1 uncultured Dehalococcoidaceae bacterium | reverse complement strand
AAGGAGCGCCCTCGCCCATGGGGTTTCATGCGGCCTCATCAGCCGCAGCCAGGTCGCAAATGTTGCTCATCGTCAGCCTGGCCCAGGCCGAAAACCCTGCCGTCCTGGCCGAATCCTCCGCCGCTGCCGACGCCGTCCTGCTGCTGAACGCTAAGCCGTCCGCGACAGCCAAAGCCTTTCAGAAAATGCTTCAGCCCCTGCGCAATATCCCCTGGGGAAGCTGCCTTGAAGATATGAATGAGAAAG
>CAYWUK010000124.1:0-5468 GCA_964461475.1 uncultured Dehalococcoidaceae bacterium | reverse complement strand
ACGCCAGGCCCTTCATCTACCACCGTCTGACAGAAGCCGTACGTACGCCCCGAGGTGTATGTAGTCAGCGTAAATGGGCCACTTCTGGGACAGAAGTTAATGGACACTTAGGGCTTGCTCCTGCTCCCCCAGGGAAGTAAAGTATCGATTAAGGAAGGAGCAGGATCATGACTCAAGGATTATCTGATAGACCCTGGCAGGCAGAGGCCAGGACCGCAGAAACCAAGCAGTTCATCCGGGATATCAAGCGCATCACCCGCCGCAAGTTCACCGCCGAGGAGAAGATCCGTATTGTCCTCGAGGGCTTTCGCCGTGACACTCCCATCAGGGATCTCTGTCGCCGGGAAGGTATTCGCCCCAGCACCTACTATGCCTGGCTGAAGGACTTCATGGAAGCAGGCAAGGAGAGGCTAACCAGGGATATAACCCGGGATGCTACCAGGACTGAAATATAGGAAATCAAGCATGAAAACGCCAGGCTTAAAACGCTGGTGGCTGAGTTATCTCTCCAGGTGCACGTACTTAAAAAAACGGCAGCGCCGGGTCTGGAATAAAGGGGAGGTATGCACGGGTGAGCGTTATCGAAAAGAGCGAGATTCTATCCCTGGTAGCCGGTTCCGGATTGCCGCGGCGAAGGGCTCTGGCACAACTGGGACTGGCAAAGAGCACCTATTATCGCTGGCTAAGGCGGCAAACCGGAGGGAGTCTACAGGACAGGAAAGGCGGTTCGCCAATCCCCTGGAACAAGCTCAGGCCCAAGGAAGAGGAGAAGATATTTGTCCTGGCCAGGGCATTTCCCGAGTTAAGCTCGCGTGAGCTTGCCTTGAAGATTGTTGATACCGATGGCTGGTATGTATCCGAGAGCACCATCTTCCGTGTTCTGAAACGGGAGGGGTTGATCAAACCGGCGGAGATAGTGGGTTTCAAGGCAGGCAAGGAGTACCGTCGTAAGACGAAAAGAGCCAACGAGCTCTGGGCCACCGACTGTTCTCATATCAAGGTTATAGACTGGGGTTGGTATTACCTGGTGACGGTGATGGACGACTATAGCCGTTTCATACTGGCCTGGGAGCTCAAGAGCGATATGGCATCGAACTCTCTCATTGATGTCGTGCAGAAGGCGGTAGACGCTACCGGCATGACCGATGTGCCGGTGGAGGACCGCACAATGCTTCTCTCCGACAATGGACCGGGGTACATCTCCAGGCAGTTCGGAGATTACTTAAGGCTGGTAGGTATCAGGCACATCTTAGCCTCTCCCTTTCATCCCCAGACTAACGGAAAGATAGAAAGATACCACCGTACCATCAAAGGAGAGTTAAGCCTTATGCCCCACGAGATGCCCGGTGAATTGGAAGAAGCCATCAGGGCATTTATAGACTACTACAACTACCAGCGCTATCACGAAGGGCTCGGTGATGTCACACCCTATGATGTTTACACCGGCAGGTATCGCGAAATAATCCAGAAAAGGAAGGAGGCAAAAAGCAGGACATTACAGGTAAGAAGGGACTATAATAGAACCACCCGGGAGCAGGGCAATGGCCTCTAAAGTGTCCGTTACTTCACAAAGGCCCGCTTAGGCCCACTTTCGCTGACGATTTACAATATATTCCCAAGCTATGCATTTGGCTCTGACTATCCTTAATATTGCGTTGCTCAGGCAGGATTACGAAGCCGGAAGACTGCCCCATGCCATGATTACTATTGGCCGGTAGTGTATCCTCGACACACAAGCGATATGATAAAATCGCAGTTCAGTTATAGGCTCCTCTTAAGGGTTAGCTCTGATAAAACCTTCTATCTCGCCCTATAAACCTATAGATTGATGCAAATCTCTCAACTCGGCCAAGGAATTGAGGTTTTGGTCCTGTTTTTGCGCCAGGCCTGCAAGGATAAGCTCCGGCGTTATTGGCATGTCCTTAATCCGCACGCCAATGGCATTATAAACGGCATTGTATATGGCCGGTGCTATAGCCAAACAACTGCTTTCCCCGACACTTTTGGCCCCGAAAGGCCCGCTGGGGGTTGGCTCCTCTATAAGTATCACATCAAATTCCGGCACATCCATCGTCGAGGATACCTTATAGTTAGTGAAGTTGGGGCTCTCCAAGACGCCCGTCTTTTGGTTGATTACGAAGTCCGAATGCAACGCCCAGTCTATGGCCTGTATGCCACCCCCCTGGATCTGCCCCTCTACAGTTGTAGGATTTATCGCCTTGCCGATATCGTGTGCAGCTACCACCCTCAGCAGCTTCACTTCCCCGCTCTCAGTGTTAACCTCCACTTCTGCAAAAGCTGCCTGAAAGCAAAAGGCATTGCTCGTCGGATGCCAAGCATATTCGGCCGATATTACGGAGAGATTATCGGCGTCATACATCGCCTGCCGGGTTACCTCGGCGATAGAGATTTTCTTCTCTCCTGTTTTCTTCACATAGATTTGCCTGTCCCGAGTATTCATTTCTTCGACCGGAATACCCGTTATCAATGAAGCCTTCTTCAGCAGTTTCTGTTTGGCCAAACGGGCTGCTCCCAGTACTGAATTGCCAATGATATAGCATGACCGGCTGGAATACTGTCCGGTATCATACAGGGTGATATCGGTATTGCCGCTTACTATGTGGATGTCTTCCGCGCGTACACCGAACTCTTCAGCGGCGATCTGCGCCAGTGAAGCCCATACCCCTTGGCCGAAATCGCATGCGCTCACCAATAGATTTGCCGAGCCGTCCTCGTTAAACTTGATGAAGACGCTGCTATGCTGGAAATCAACAGGAAAGGCGCTGCTTACGTGGACTAAGCAAGCCATCCCCACACCTCTCCAGACTTTCCCATCGCGTTCCGCAGCCCTTTTTGCTTTCCAGTCTATTCTCTCTGCGCCTCTCCTCATACACTCATCAAGGTAGCAACTCTCAATGGGGATAGGCTTAAGCGACTTAGCACCGGTCCCATCATCCGTGACCACAGAAAACATGGAGGTATCCCCAGTCCGACGGTAGTTTTTCAACCTGAACTCCAGCGGGTCCATCCCTATTTTTTCGCTTGCCATATCAACCAATTGTTCCAGAATATATAATCCTTGAGGAGCGCCATAGCCTCTGTGTCCACCGGCTACAACGGTGTTTGTATAGACGCTGTATCCTTCTGCAAACACGTTGGAACACCTGTACAGCGCACAAAATCTGACTATGGTACTCTTGGTCGTTACTAGACATTGGGAAAGGTAGGCACCGGAGTTCCCTATTGCCTCAAGTTGTAAGGCCGTTATCGTGCCATCCTTCTTCACCCCTATTTTGCCGGTCAGGACATAGGGCTGTCTCGTTTCGGTGCCTACAAAATCCTCTTCGGAGGTGTATTCCAGCTTCACCGGCCGCCCTGCCTTCTTTGCCAAGGCAATGCAAATGGGCTCGGCCCTGAAGCTTTGGCCGTTGCCGAAAGCCCCGCCGACGTGTGGCGTTATCCAGGTTATCTTGCCCTCCGGGATGCCGAATATCTCCGAAATCTTCCTGCGGAAGGGGAAGGCATGCTGGCCGGGCGACCATACGGTCAGCCTGCCATCGCTGTCAAAGCTGGCGATGCATGAGCTGGGCTCCAGGTGACAGAGCTTTTGTTTCGAGCTCTTGAAGGTCTCTTCTACGATGATATCGGCCTCCTGAAAGCCTTTTGCGGCATTGCCTTCAACATAAGTGGTGTGAAGGGCAATGTTGTCCTCAACATCTTCGTGTATCTTGGGAGCACCGGGTTTCATGGCATCTTCCGCATCAAATACCGCCGGCAGCACCTCATACTTCACATCAATTAATTCCAGCGCCTTTTCAGCTATGCTTTCGTTGATGGCGGCCACCGCAGCCACTGGCTCACCTATATATCTTGCCTTGTCGTTGATAACCATCTCATCTTCCACTATCTTTTCGGGCTTGACTATGGTCACGCTCCCCTTGCTGCGAGTGAATCTGACCTTGGGTGTATCCGCGCCAGTCATCACGGCGACGACGCCTGGGATTTTTTCTGCCTTAGAGGTATCAACCTGGAGGATTCTGGCGTGGGGGTGAGGGCTTCTGAGTATCTTGCCAATGAGCATCCCCGGCAATTTTATGTCAACCGTATATCTTGCCGCTCCGGTGGCTTTATCCAGCGCATCAAAGCGGGGCAACCGTTTCCCGACAACCGATAACTCTTGCGCCATATCACTTACCTCTCTTCTTCATCGCCGCCGCCATCACCGCTTCCACTATCTTGATATAGCCGGCGCACAGGCATATATTGCCGGACAAAGCCAGCTTCACTTCCTCCCGGGTGGGCTTAGGGTTTTCATCAAGCAGCGCTTTGGCCGTCAGAATCATGCCAGGCGTGCAGAAGCCGCATTGTATCGCGCCATAATTTATAAATGCCTCCTGAATCGGGTGCAGTGAATTGCCACAGGCCAGCCCCTCTATGGTGGTTATCTTCTTGCCATGGGCCGAGGCTGCCAGGGTAAGGCAGGAGAGCACCGGCTCATCATCAATCAATACCGTGCAGGCGCCGCACTCGCCAGCCCTGCAGTTGCACTTGGTCCCGGTGAGGTCAAGCTCGTTCCTCAAAACATCAACCAGTAGCTCGTTTGGCTCCACCATTAGCTCGTGTGGACAGCCATTTACCGTAAACGCTAGGCTCTGTTTCGCCATCTTTTACCTCGCCTCTTGCGCTAGCTTCTGTCGGATTTCGCTTATTGCCCTTTTCAGCAGGATGCCGACCATCCGCCGACGATAGTCGGGCCTTGAGCGCGGCCTGGCTTCCTGTGCGGCGGCTTCAGCAGCTTTATCTATCAGTTTATCATCAAGCCTCTGCCCTCTGAGCACTTCCTCAGCCTGCCTGGCGCGTATCGGGGTCGGCGCCACCGAGCACAGTCCTATCCTAACTTCCTTGCAGGTATTATCGCCATCAATTGTCATCACCACGGCTACCCCTGCCAGGGCTTCATCAACTATAGTCTTCTTGGCAGCGCGCTGATAGCTGCTGGCAGTGCATGGGGGGAGGGCCGGAATCTGTACCTCGGTGAGCAGCTCGTTTTCTTTAATGGCGGTCTTCCATGGGCCGAGAAAGAAGACTTCGACAGGGACTGTCCTCTCCCCGGCAGATCTGGTCAGCTTCAGCCTGGCATCAAGCGCGAGCAACGCTGGCGGCGAGTCCTGAGAGGGGCCGGCCATGCAGACGTTGCCGCCAATGGTGCCCATGGCGCGGATGTGGGGGGTCCCTACCCTACCGCAGGCAGCGGCCAGCACTCCATATTTATCTCTTATCAGAGGCGAGGTGGCGATTGATTTATGGGCGGTAAGCGCGCCGATTTTTACGCCGCCCCCGCGCTCATCCTTGATGTAACTCAGCCCGGGGATATTTTTTATGTAAACTACATGCTCCGGCTTTATTTGCCGTCTGCTCATTGAGACAATAAGGTCGGTGCCGCTGGCCAGCACCTTCGCCCTGGCGCC
>CAYWUK010000123.1:0-5492 GCA_964461475.1 uncultured Dehalococcoidaceae bacterium | reverse complement strand
TAAAGGAGCATCTCAAGCAGTACAAAGCGGACTGGGCGTCAAAGATAAGCACGGTACCTGAGGGAAGGATAAAGCGGTTGGCGAAGGAGCTGGTGGAAGAGGCGAAGATAGGGAGCACGATAGAGATAGATGGGGTGAAGGTGCCGTATCGGCCTGCGGGGCTATGTGCTTATAAGGGGTTTCAGGGGCACCAGAACGGCTTTCATGCATATGCGGCTATGTGCCTGGTAAACTCGTTGCTGGGCAACCAGGACGTAGCCGGGGGCATCCTTGGCTCGGGGACGGTGAGAAGCCTGGGCCATCCTGAGCTGGGCAACCCTCGCTTTGAGCCATATGCCACTTACGATGGCATGATTAGCGCTTCGGCATGGCCCAGCAGAATACGCCCGTGGCCTCCGCGTGAGCCTAAGGGCCCCGAATGTATGACCTTCATCGACCTTTTTTCCGATAGCATCTTCAGTCCCTACCCTTACCCCGAGGACTGGGAAGAGATATGGACCAAGGCGGGGCGCCCGTATGAGCCAGAGATAGCCCATTACTGGGGATGCAACGTGGTGATGAACCTGCATAACCCGGGGGTGGTGGGTAAATTCCTGGAGAAGGTGCCCTTCATCTGGACGATTAACACGACTCATAATGAGACCACGGAGGGCTTTGCCGATATCGTCCTGCCCGATACTCATTTCATGGAGTGGCTGGAGCCCGTTTGTTCAACGGGCTACTACTACAACTATCCCATCGGGATGGAAGACTGGGATTTCCATCTCGGGATGCCGGTAGCAGTGCCGCAGTATGAGAGAAGGGACTCCATGGATATCTACCTTGATTTAGCCGAAAGGCTGGGCATCAGGGACAAGTTTAATGAGTGGCTGGACCTTTTCCTGTCAACGCTGGGGTGCCTGCATGAGCACGAACGACGGGCAATTGAAGCCAGAGAAAATTCCGGAACGAAGCTGACTACTCTTGAATCGACGATGACCATTGCATCGCCGCAAAAGGAATATCCCGTAGTGAAGCCGGAGGAAAGGATTTCATGGCCGGAAATCGTCGACCGCGCGCTGAAGCACAGCTTTGGCGAAGGGCACGGAGTGGACTGGTTCAGGGAGAACGGCTATTTGAGCTGGAAGAAAAAGTCCGAGGAGTGCTACTGGCGCTGGTTCGTCAAGGCAAGGCTGCCCATCTACTACGAGAACCATGAGCACACCAGGCCGAAGCTGAAGGAGCTGGCAGAGAAAGTGGGCATCCATTTTGACTGGAGCCAGTGGACTCCATTGATAAGCTATTTCACCGATGTCCTGTATACGGAAGAGCCATGGCCCGACACCGAGTATGAACTGATAGCGATATCCTATCGGGATGTGCTACATCTGTATCGGACCAGCGCTGAGAACCCCTTTGTGGATGCTATGAGCGAGGAGAACCCATATACCTATAACTGGGTGATGCACGAGGAGACAGCGAAGAAGAGGGGGATAGCGGAGGGGGATGTTATAATGGTGGAGAACCCGCGGGGGGATAAAGCTGAGGGTCGGGTGAAATTGACCAAGCTGATACATCCGAACGTGGTGGGGGCGGTTGGACTAGGCAGCTGGGCGAAGGGTAGGCCGATAGCGCGGGGGAAGGGTGTGCAGTTCAACGAGCTTCTGAGGAGCGGTTATAAATATATATGTCCGATAACGTCTTCGTTTGAGACGGGTGCGAGGGTCAAAGCCTATAAAATGGAGGCAGCAAAATGAGATATGGCATGGTGATAAATTTAACCAAGTGTGTGGCATGCTACGGCTGCACAATAAGTTGCATAGAGGAGCATTTTTTGCCGCCGGGGATGCAATGGAACAGGGTATTGATCGGAGAGTCAGGCACATTCCCGAAGGTGACCAAGCATATGTACCCGGTGTTGTGCAACCACTGTAAAGAAGCGGCCTGTGTCAAGGCCTGTCCCACCACGGCCACCCAGCAGCGCGAAGACGGCATAGTCTGGGTGGACGTTGATAAGTGCGTCGGCTGTAGATATTGTCTAATCGCCTGCCCCTATCAAGTCCGTACATATAATGCCGATAACAAAGAGTGGTTCCCGGGCCAGGGCCTTACTGAGTGGGAGAAGATGAGGGAAAAGCTATATCCCCTGCAAACCGGGGTTGTTTATAAATGCAACTTCTGCAAGGAAAGGGTTGACGAAGGCGTTAAACGGGGATTGAAGCCGGGCGTGGATAGGGATGCAACGCCGGCCTGTGTGAACGGTTGCCCGGCCAAAGCAAGATATTTCGGCGACCTGGACGACCCTGATAGCGAGGTGGCATCGCTGATAAGCGGGAGGAGGGCGGTTCAGCTTCACCCTGAATATGGCACTGAGCCCTCTGTGTATTATATCATTGGCTAAGAAATCATGGCCCGAGGAGGAGAGAAATGATTCAAGCAAGGCCCTATGAGTTTATGGTGCAATATACCCCGCAACGTGAGTGGATAGAAAGGCGGGGGATAATATTCTGGCTTGCCTTCTTTTTCATTGAGCTGGGGGCGGGAACGTTTCTCGTTGCTTCAGCTTTTGGCAGTCTGCTGGGGATGCTGGTCGGCTGGCTCATCTGCGCTGTACTGGGTGGTGGCCTTCATCTCATCTATCTGGGGCATCCCTTCAGGTTTTGGCGGATTGTGTTGTCGTCGGGCTGGAAGACATCGTGGATATCGCGGGGGCTTTACTTTGTCGGGATTTTTCTGGTGCTGGGCTTAATACACATGATTCTCGTGCAATGGGCATCGTCGGCCCTTGCCTTGTTAATAGCCGCCGATGTGTTCGCCTTCTGTGCGTTGATATATGTCGGCTTTGTCATGTGCTCTGTTAATGGTATTCCGCTCTGGAATACCCCTCTGCTGCCGGTGTTGTATGTAATACTCGGCATCTGGGGAGGCCTCGGGCTTACGCTGGTAGCTATGCTGACTACCGGCCTTCCCACAGCCAGTGTGAATGAATGGCTGCACGTATTCATGTTGAGCTTTATTTTCGTCATTTTCATATACCTTTTCAGCATAAGATATCAGGGGATGGCAGGTAAGGTATCGGTCAGGCAAATAGTGACAGGGAAATGGGCGCCGCTATTCTGGGTCGTGGTAGTGGTCCTGGGCATCGCTCTGCCGCTAGCGGTTACGTTTGGCACCTGGTTTGCCGGTTTAGTAATCCCGGTGGCGTTGTTGTATATTGTTATTTTCTTTGAACTGGCGGGTGACCTTGCTTTGCGGTATTGCATACTCAGGTGCGGCCTGTATAGTCCGCTTATCCCTACAGGCGTGGAACGCGGCGCTGCCGCCTGACCCGCGCCCGGTACTGCATTCGCGCAGGGAAGCAAGCAGCGATGGACTGTGCGGCGCGGACTCTGGTTGAATGAGATAAATAGCTCGCCGTTAGCCAGCAGCAGTTCGAGGGGAAGATGTGCGTTTGCAGCCTCCGAAGATTGTTAATAAAGTTGGATGGTGCGGTAGGTGAAACATATGCGCTCAGACGATAGCCTCAATCAGGCCGAAAGAATAAAGCCTTCACTGACGGAGATACTCTCGCCCAGGGCGGTCGCTGTGGTAGGCGTTTCCTCCACTGCCCTTACCTCCTTTGCCAATAACGTAGTCCAGACGCTTCAAAAAGCGGGTTTCCCCGCCATCTATCCGGTCAATCCCAAGTGCAGTGAGGTGCTGGGCTTAGCCTGTTATCCCAGCCTCCAATCAATCCCCGGCCCGGTAGACCATGTGGTGGTCTGTATCCCTGCCGCGGCCGCTTTGCCTCTGCTGGACGACTGCGCTGCTAAGGGGGTTAAATCGGTGCACTTTTTCACCGCTGGCTTCAGCGAGACAGGCGAAGAGAAGCAAGTGCAGCTGGAAAGGGCTATGTTGAGCAAGGCTAGAGAAGGAGGCTTCCGCATCATCGGGCCGAACTGCATAGGCTTATTTGCCCAGAAGAGCCGCCTGACCAGCGTGGTTGAAGTAACCGATGAGGAGGGCTCCATCTCGTTCATTTCCCAGAGCGGCGGCCATGCCGAAGACCTGCCTTACCTCGGCAGGCCGCGCGGCCTGCGCTTCAGCAAGATGGTGAGCTACGGAAACGCCCTTGATGTTGACGAGAGCGAACTTCTGGAATATCTTGCCGGAGATTCCGATACTGAAATTATCGCCGCATATATTGAGGGCGTAAAAGATGGCAGACGGTTTTTCCGTGCGCTCAAGGCGGCAACGGCAAAGAAGCCGGTGGTCATTTACAAGGGCGGCACGACTGGTGCCGGTCAGACGGCAACCCGCAGCCATACCGCCAGCATGACCAGCTCATCCGTTGTGTTCAGTGCCCTTTGCCGGCAGATGAACGCTATTCAAGTTGATAGCATAGAAGAACTCATTGACATACTGGTGCTGCTTCAATCTATAAGGACTTTGCCGCGGGGCAGCAATGTGGTTGTGGTCGGAGCGGGTGGTGGCCCCAGCGTTGCTGCCAGCGATGAAATGGAAAAGGCGGGCCTTCATTTACCGCTGCTTTCGCCCCGGGTGCAGGCAGAGTTGAAAGAGTGTCTCCCTGTAGCTGGAGGCGGCTTCGCCAACCCGGTAGACGCCACGAGCCTTGCTTCCCCTGAGGCCATCACTGGCGTCCTGCGCGTATTAAGCAAGGCGCCGGATATCCATTTTATCGTATATCATATGGGCTTTCACCCCATCAGCCGGTGGGGGAATGGGCGGCTTCCATCCGGCAGCCATTTGAAAGCTGTGGCCGATGCTTTTGCTCAGGCTCGAAGGGACGCGGGGAAACAGGTTATGCTGGCCATGCGCCCTGCCCCGGATATTAAAGGGATGAAGGAATTTCTCGCTACTCAAGAAGCTTTCGTGCAAGCCGGAATTCCGGTATTCCATTCCCTGAGCAACACGGCCAGAGCGATGGCTAAAGTGGAAAAGTGGCATCGCGCTTGCTTTGCGGAATAGACCTTGTCTGAACCTTCATTTCTGCTCCTGCCTTGCGCACATAAGTGAAATGGGCGTTCGTTTCCAGCTTAATGAGCAATTGCTTGGGGGGGGCCGTTCTTGGCGTGGGGGTTGTTAAGCTGGACTTTGTTCTTTTAGCAAACTCTTCCCAGTTGAGCTTAAAGAAAGGCTCAAATTCTTTCTGGATGCGGCTTAGCTAGGAGAATCCTCAGTCGTACGTACGACCGAACAGGCTTTGTGGACACACCTGAACCATAGCCCCTCGCAGCAATGGATTAACGAAAAGATGTCTTGTGATTCAATATTCCAATGAAATATTGCAAATACGAATAACTATTCGGATACGAGCATTGACAGAGTATTATAAGGCAAACATAATGGAATATCGCCTGAGTAAAAATCGGCAGATCCTAAAGCTTTATACCCCTGACGATTTTGGATTCGAAAACTTTCGTGAGTGAAATCAGTGAGCGATTTACCTAACAATAGCGCAGCCCCGGTAGTAAAAGGGGTAACCTATTTTCTGGCGCATGTACCCAGCATGG
>CAYWUK010000122.1:1343-5530 GCA_964461475.1 uncultured Dehalococcoidaceae bacterium | reverse complement strand
ACTATCATCGGTCAATCTCGGATATTGTAAAGGAGTGACATTAAGTAATTGTGACTGACGATGAGTCAAAATAGGATTGGGAGAGAGAACTTCGTGATCCTTTTTTTTGGAATAACATTTCAAATCTGGCAACCCACGAATCTATCCCCATGACGATAATGCCCGAGGGAAGAATTGTATGGTTTGGTGGAGACGGGGGAGAGTCGAACTCCCCGTCCAAAGGAAGCTGCCCAGAATCTACTACAAGCTTAGTCAGCTCTTTTATCTCGCCTGGCTCGCCTCTGCTGACCGAGTTGGGCCAGGCCAGCCGATTAGTCTTTCACCACCCCTATCGGCATGCGGGCGATGGCACCTCAACTTTACGGCATCTAATCCCAACCCGCTGAGGTTAGGTCAGGTTAGATGGCACCCTAAGTAATTTAGGCTGCAATAAGTGCTGGTTCGCCAGCTATTTTTCGCCACCTGTTTTATGAGATAGATGGCACCTCAGCCTGCAATTCTGTGGCTTACTCCCCCTGTCGAAACCACGCGTCCCCACTTACGCTCTATTAACTTTTCCGCTCCTTTTACAGTTAATGTCGTTTTATGGCCCGCCCCATCTCTCTTTCCGCTTCGCGGCGGGAGATAGCTTCACGCTTATCATAAAGCTTCTTGCCTTTAGCCAATGCCACCTCCACCTTGGCAACGCTATTCTTAATATATAGCCTTGTCGGCACTAAGCTCAGACCGCGCTCCGCCACCCTGCTGATGAGGCTATTAATCTCCTTGCGATGCAGCAGGAGCTTTCGCGGCCTCTTCGGCTCATGGTTCCAGTAGCTGCTTGCCTTATACTGGGCGATATGAGCATTCAGAAGCCACAATTCCCCGGCTTCAGGGCGGACATAAGCATCGCTCAAGCTCACTCTTCCCTCCCGGATTGACTTAATCTCCGAGCCGGCAAGCGCAATGCCAGCTTCCATGCTATCACCTATGTAATAATTGTGATAAGCCTTGCGGTTGGTGGCCATTGTCTTTATTGCCATAACATTTATTATACCACAATACATCATTCCCCCTAAAGGAGATAAAAAGCAGCAGAAAATGTTGACTTTTTGCTCAACAAACATGTATAATGCGGCAAACTTGCATTTACCAGGGCTTAGCAATGGAAGAGGTAAAAAGATTCGGCGCGAAGTTAAGAGAGCTAAGGCTACGGGCCGGCCTGACCCTGCGGGAGCTTGCGGCTAGGGTCAACGTTGACTTTACCTATCTCAGCAAAATTGAAAATGGTGCTCTGCCTCCCCCCAGCGAAAGGGTGATACTGCAACTTGCCGAGGCGCTGAATGCCGATAAAGATGAGCTAATTACCCTGGCGGGAAGAATACCTTCCGACATCTCCGAGATGCTGAAAAACAGGGAAGCGCTGAAGCTCCTGCGCGCGGAACATGCCCAGAAAAAAGAGGCAGTTTTGAACAAAAAGGAGGAGGCGCCTTATCCGGTAGATGCTCCCAAAAGCCAGCCCGAAGCAAGCAAAGCCCGTAAAACACTCGCCAGGGTGGCAGCGGCCATTATTTTAACATTGGCAGTTGGCATCTCACTATGGTTTGCCGCACCAGTCGCCGATACAGCCGCCGCCAACAACAATCAGGGCGTCATCTATAATAAAAATGGGGAATACCAGAAAGCGATAGCCTCCCTTAACAAAGCGATAGAGCTTGACCCCGGCCTTGCCGTTGCCTATAGCAATCGAGGCTGGGCTTATATTGAGCTGGGAGGGTATGACCAGGCCGTTGCCGACTGCACTAGGGCGATAGAGCTCGACCCTAACCTCGCCCTGGCATATAGCAACCGAGGCAGGGCATTTGTTGAGCTGGGACAGTACGAAAAGGCTGTTGCCGACTGCAACAAGGCGATAGAGCTCGACCCTAACCTCGCCCTGGCATATAGCAACCGAGGCAGGGCCTATATTGAGTTGGGACAATACGAGCAGGCAATTGCCGACTTTGATAAGGCTATGGCACTTGACCCCAGCCTCCTTAAATGATGAAGCGCCAGCCATGAAGGAGCGCCTTTTGGGGGACTCTGTTTAAACAATATTAGAAAATACGGGGGGAACGGGATATGAAAAATAAGAGCTACATTAAGATAGCGGCAATACTTGCTCTGGCATTAGCAGTCGCCACCTCCTTATGGTTTACCTCCCCTGCTGCACCCTGCCGTGCTCAGGGCGCCTATGATGTCGGCGCGGCCGGAGGAGGTGCCGGCGGTATACCCCCCAGCTATACCTGGCTGGGGAGCATGATCGACTACAAAGGAGCATTCACCAAGGATGCCAGCATGAAAACATCTGATGAACTATGCCAGATAACAATAAAGAAGGGCACAACTGCGCTGAACAGAATAGGGGACCCCCTGATAAGCATACTCATGGTCCAGACGAAGGTGCCGCTAACTCCACCTCAAAATGCGAAGAGCATCGGACTAACATACCAACTGAGCCCGGAAGGGGCTACGTTTGACCCAGCAATAAAAATAACCTTCACCTATGACCCATCCGATATACCCCCGGGGGCTAACGAAGGCGACCTGGTCATCGCCTTCCGGGACAAAGAGACTAACGAATGGGTCACGCTTAAAGACAGCACCGTTAATGAGTCAGCCAATGCAGTCAGTGCATCAGTCGGCCACTTTACAGACTTTGCTGTCTTCTCTTTCACGCGCCCGGCTGCCTTCACCGCCAGCAGCTTGACCATCTCTCCTACCGAGGTTGACCCCGGCCAAGATATAACCATCGGCGCTACCGTCGCCAATAGTGGCGACCTCGCCGGCAGCTATATAGTAACCCTCAAGATAGATAATGTAGTGACAGCAACCAAGGAGATAACCCTGGCCGGCCATGCCAGCCAGAAAGTAACTTTCACCGCCAAAACTGGGGATGTTGCCGGGAACTACGCAGTAAGCATTAACGGCCTATCAGGCACATTCACAGTCAAGGTGCCATCAGCTCCTGCGCCTGCTCCAGCGCCGACGCCAGCTCCCGCGCCTGCTCCAGCACCCACGCCGACGCCAACACCTACACCGGCGCCCGCACCCACACCCACGCCAACACCTGCACCGGCGCCCGCACCCACACCCACGCCAACTCCTGCACCGGCGCCCACACCCACGCCGACGCCGGTCAACTGGTGGCTTATAGGCGGCGCTATCATTGCTATCACCATAGTAGCAATAATCATGTGGCTCATAGCTCTGCGACGGCGAGATTGATAGCCCCTACAACGCTGACAGAAAGGCCGCCCTCGGGCGGCCTTCTCTTTATCACACACATTTCAAGTACTTTCGGCAGGGCGTTAACTGGTTCTGGACTACTTCAGCATTACCATGATGCCCTTACCCTTTTTAGAGACTTCCTTTACGGCAGGCATTTCGCTGAGGACCCGGGCAAGTTCGAGCGGCTTCTGCAACGACACAACGATTATGATTCCCTCATCCTCCGCCCCACCGGTTAATACCACTTTTACGTTGTTAATCTTGTTCAGGCGTTTTTGAAACTGCGCAAGCTGATTAAAGCCAACCGTTGCCGGCACCAAAAGCTGAACTTCCCCCTTATACATATCTGAACCGGCGGCAACAACAGCTTCACCGGCCTTCTTAGCTTTCTTTACTTCCTTCTCCACCTTTCTTTCAGTCGCGCCATCGGCTTCCTTCTTCGCCGGTTTTCCAGCCCTCCTCCCTTTTTCGGCCTCCTCCGCCTTGCTCTCCACCTTCACCCTGGGCACAGCTTCAACTCGCTTCTCGGCTGGCTTCTCGGCCTTCTTCGCCCCCCTGACCTCCTCAGCCTCTCGCTTAGCACTCTCTTTGGCTAACCGCTCGGCTTCCTTCTTTGCCAGCTTCTCAGCCTCTTTCGCCCTCTTTGCTTCCTCAGCCTCTCGCTTAGCACTCTCTTTGGCTAACCGCTCGGCTTCTTTCTTCGCCAGCTTCTCGGCCTCTTTCGCCCTCTTTGCTTCCTCAATATCCCTCTCAGCCTTCTCGTTGGCCAGCCGCTCGGTTTCTTTCTTCGCCAGCCTCCCAGCCTCTTCCAGCCTCCTCACCTCCTCAGCTTCTTGCTTCGCCTTATCTTCGGCCAGCCGTTCGGCTTCTTTCTTCGCCGACTTTTGAGCTACCTTCGGTTCCTCCACCTCCCCAACCCTTCTCTCTATCCCATCCTC
>CAYWUK010000122.1:0-1333 GCA_964461475.1 uncultured Dehalococcoidaceae bacterium | reverse complement strand
ATGTTCCTTCACCTTAGCCACCCCACCAGCCCCTTTACGCTTGTGAAAAGCAGACACGAATGCATCTACAGCCACAGGGCAGAATTGCGTGCCCTTTCCCTCTATCAGCTCCTTAATCGCATTCTCTTCAGTCAAGGCGGCACGGTAAGAATGCTGCGTGGTCATGGTGTCAAAAGCATCCGCCACAGCAACCAGGCGAGCGCCAATAGGGATATGCTCGCCCTTAATCCCCTCCGGATATCCTGCCCCATCATACCTCTCATGGTGATAGAGCACGATTGGCTTAGCCTTCTGCAAAAAGGGGATTTCAGCTACAATATTCGCTCCCCTTATGGGGTGCTTGCGCATAAGGTACCATTCCTCCTCCGTCAGCGGCCCGGGCTTGCGCAAGATGTTGTAATTAATGCCGAGCTTGCCTATATCGTGGAGCAAGGCGCCGAACTCAATAATACGCAGTTCCTCCGGCGAAAAGGAAAGGGAGTTCGCCGCCATTAGCGTGTATTCCCTCACCCTCTGGGAGTGGCCCCAGGCATAGGGGTCTTTGGAATCAGCCGCTGCCACCAGGATTTCAACCGTGCTTTTATAACCATCCAGCAGCGTCTGCTGTAACCTTACGTTATTTATGGCTGTGGCCAGCATTGACACAAGCAGTATCAAAGCCTCTGTTGAGGCAAAGCCGGTGAGGACAGCCAAATCATTCTTGGTAAATGTGCCCCCATCCACTTTGTTGAGCACTTCAAGGACGCCGATGACATTCGGCCCCCTCAGCAGCGGCACCGCTATCATCGACTTGGTAGTGAAGCTGGTGTGCTTATCTATTTCTGGGTTGAAACGTTTATCCTGGGAAACGTCATTTATAACCACAGGCGCGCCTTTGCGCGCCACCCAGCCCGCAATCCCCGAGTCGAGTTCCAGCCTCACCTGCTTTAGCTTGCCACCAGCCCTGCCCTCGGCCGCCTGGAAGAAGAGCTCGCCCTTTTCCTGGTCAATCAACAGCAGCGACGAAGCCGAGGCCTTCAATATCTGCTGAGTTACGCCCAGGATTTGCTCAATGAGCTCAGATACCTCAGACAACGAGCTGGCCTTCTGAGCAACCTCATAAAGGAGCTCCAGCCGCACCCTGTATTCCTCGGCCTCCGTGCTGGCTTCTTTGTTCTCCCGGGACTTGTTTCCTTTGATTCTATTGAACAGGGCACACATAATCTTTCGCTCTCCCGAATCGGAGTCGGGACTCGCCCCACCCCCATTAAACACTCTAACCCAATGTTATCTCCCCTGCAAGTCGCAATCTCATTTCAGCCTTTGTCCACCCACTTCCAGGCCTGGAAACAGT
>CAYWUK010000121.1:0-5544 GCA_964461475.1 uncultured Dehalococcoidaceae bacterium | reverse complement strand
AGATGAAAACGCTGGCTCAGGCTGGCTGTGATTTCGTGGTCTTTCCAGTAGCCAGCCCCATTTTAGCCTCAGGACAGGACGATAATATAGGGAAAATCCTGCAGATTGAGCCATCGCTGAACGAAGGCCTGCTGAGGGCGGTTAACGATTTGCCAGTGGATGCCGTGCTCACCACCGCCGGGCAGGCCAGGGAAGGCGGCGTCACCTGGTACCACCTCATGCTGCTCCAGCGATTTGCCAATCTGCTCACCAAGCCCCTGCTGGCATCGCTGCCGGCAAACGTATCCCCCGATGAGCTTAAAGCCCTCTGGGAAGCAGGCATAGACGGCGTGGTGGTGGAAGCGGGCGGCAAGCAGTCCCTCGCCAGAATAGAAGAGCTGCATAAGTCAATCAAGGCTTTAGCCTCCCTGCCCGCGCGGAAGCGGGGGAGGACGGAGGCCTTGCTGCCCCGCGTCAGCGGAGAGATGGAAGCGGAGATTGACACCGAAGAGGAAGAAGAGTAATAGCCTTAAAGCCGGGGGAAACGTCAGCGACCGTACTGGGCTAACTGCCAGGACTTGCCTTCGGTAACTATAGCCGGAGCAATCACCATCTCAACGTCATGCATCTCTTTGATATTGGCCGCCCCGCAAATGCCCAGCCCGGTGCGAATCGCCCCGACAAGGTTCTGGCTGCCGTTGGTAACTGAGGCAGGCCCGAAAAGTATCTGCTCCAGCGTGCCGGTGGTGCCGACCTTTATCCGCGTTCCCCTGGGCAGCGCCGGGTGCGGGTTAGCCATGCCCCAGTGATAGCCCAACCCCGGAGATTCCTCTGCCTGCGCAAGTATCGAGCCGAGCATAAGGCCGTCGGCGCCGGCGGCAAGAGCCTTGCAAAGGTCGCCGCCCTTGCGGAAGCCGCCATCGGTAATTATCGGCACATATCTGCCGGATTCCTTCATATATTGCTCCCTGGCTGCGGCGCAGTCGATGGTAGCGGTTATCTGCGGAACGCCTACACCCAAGACTTCCCTTGTCGTGCATGCAGCCCCCGGACCAACACCCACCAGCACGCCGGATATACCCGTCCGCATAAGCTCCAGGCAGGTGCTATAGCTCACACAGTTGCCCACAACAACGGGGACAGGTGTCGTTTCACATAGCTCGGAGAAGACCAGCCCCTTATAGCTCTTGGATACATGGCGAGCAGTGGTAACGGTGGACTGCACCACGAGGATGTCCGCCCCTGCTTCAACAGTGAGGGGGGCGAAGCGCTTGGTATTGGCCGGCGTAACCGAAACGGCGCATGTAGCGCCGCCCTTCTTTATCGCCCTTACCCTTTCCCCGACGAGGTTCTCTTTAATCGGCTGGGAATATACCTTCTGCAACAACGATGTTACTTCAGAAGCGGGCGCCCGGGAGATTTCAGCCAGTGCATCTTTGGGATTATCGTAGCGGGTCTGTATCCCTTCCAGGTTGAGCACGGCGAGGCCACCCAGCTTGCCCATCAGCACGCAGAAATCCACGTCGGTTACGCCATCCATCGCCGCGGCCAATATAGGAACGGGGAAAACAAAGTCCTCTATCTTAAGTTCGATGTTTGTCTGGTCCGGATTGACGGTGATATCTCCGGGCACAATCGCTACATCGTCAAAGCCATACGCATATCGCAGCTGCTTAAATTCAGGAGTATCCAAAGCATCACCCACCCTTTTTAAAAACTATAGCAAAAGCGGCAGTTCAAAGTCAAGAAAACCTGTAGCCGCCGCCAAGCTAGACAGGGGATAAGACATAAGGTTATAATAAGTGAAGTTCGTCTTAAAATGCCCTTGGGTAACCGAATTATAAGGAAGGCAAAAATATATGCCCGCTCTTTTCATCGTAGCAACACCTATTGGCAATCTGGAGGATATCTCACTGCGCGCCATCCGCGTGCTCCGCGAAGTAAAGCTGATTGCCGCCGAAGATACGCGCAAGACCAAGCGGCTACTGGCCGCTTACGATATCAAGACGCCACAGACAAGCTACCATGAGCATAACAAAATAGCCAAGCTGAACTACATCCTGGACTGCCTGGAGGACAGGGATGTTGCACTTGTTTCAGAGGCTGGCACGCCAGCGATGTCAGACCCCGGCTACGAGCTGATTGTGGCCGCTTACCAGCGCGGCATCCCGGTTATCCCCATCCCCGGGCCTTCGGCCATCATCACCGCGCTCACAGTATCCGGCCTGCCCACAGACCGGTTCACCTATATTGGCTTTCTGCCCAACAAGGCCGGCGCAAGGCGCCGTGCCCTGGAGTCGCTGAGCGACGAACGCGGCACCATCGTCGCGCTGGAAGCGCCCCACAGGATGGTAGCGACACTGAATGATATGCTGGCCACGCTCGGCGACCGCAGGATTACAGTATGCCGTGAGCTCACCAAGCTTCACGAAGAAGTCTTCCGCGGCACGGTAAGCGAGGCGATAAAGCGGTTCGCCGAGCCCAGAGGGGAATTCACCCTCGTTATTGAGGGCAAAGCAGAGAAGCAGAAGCCGGAGCTGACCGAAGATATTGAGCAAAGGCTGAGCTACCTTTACCTCTCCGGAGCCAGCGCCAGAGAGGCAGTAGCCAGCGCGGCTAAAGAGACAGGCCTGCCCAGGAAAGAGCTATACCGGGCCTGGCTCAGGCTGGATAAACTATGGGACAGAGCTAAGGATTCCCGCAAAAGCTTTGAGAGGAGTGGTTAAATGCGTCGTGGCTGTATATCTTTGGGGGAAGTCCAGTGCGATGAATGTAAGCGCACCATACCCTACCCTGAGCGTTACCTCGTCCTCAACGAAACAAACGGCGTAGAGGATGAAGAAGGTGAGCTCCACCGCTATTGTCTTGCGTGCAGCCTGAAAAAGGGCTTCGCCCACCACAAGGTGGAGAAAGGCGAGCAGATACTGACCTTCTTTGAGGACAGGTAGGCTGACCTAGCCCGAATATTAGAAATTTTTTATGAGAGAAAAAATTTTTATCGGCGTAGCATGGCCTTATGCCAATGGCTCGCTGCACCTGGGGCAGATAGCAGGGGCCTATCTGCCGGCGGACATCTTCGCCCGCTACCATCGCATCAAGGGGAACGAAGTACTGATGGTATCGGGCTCGGACCAGCACGGCACGCCGATAACCATCAAGGCCGAACAGGAAGGAAAGAAGCCGGGGGAGATAGCAGAATATTTTTACCAGGAATTCCTTGATTCCTGGCAGAAGCTGGGCATCTCCTTTGATTTATTCACCAACACCGGCACCGCAAACCATGCCGAGGTGTCCCAGGATATCTTCCTCACCCTGCTTGACAACGGCTATATTTACCGGGACACCGTATCCCAGCCCTTCTGCCCCAATTGCCATCGCTTCCTGCCCGACCGCTACGTTGAAGGCACATGCCCATATTGCCATTTCAAGGGGACACGGGGCGACCAGTGCGATAGCTGCGGCAAGCCCCTGAACGTAGCCGACCTGATTGAGCCACGCTGCCGCATCTGCGGCACCATGCCCGTTTTCAAGGACTCCGAGCATTTCTTTCTGAAGCTCTCCGCCTTCAACCAGAGGCTCGCCGACTGGGTGAAGCAGCAGTCTCACTGGCGACAGAACGTGCTCAACTTCACCTCACGCTACCTTGAGGAAGGCCTTAGAGACAGGGCGATAACCCGCGATATAGAGTGGGGCGTTGCGGTGCCCATCGCCGGCTTTGAACACAAACGACTCTACGTGTGGTTCGAGGCCGTAATAGGCTACTTATCGGCAGCTAAAGAATGGGCCAAATCCGGTGGAGACCCGGAAAGATGGCGTCCCTTCTGGCAGAAAGAGAACGGCGCTAAAAGCTACTACTTCATCGGCAAGGACAACGTCCCCTTCCACACCCTCATCTGGCCGGCAATGCTGCTGGGCTACAATGAAGGACTTAACCTGCCTTACGATGTGCCCGCCAATGAATTCCTCACCATTGAGGGCAGAAAACTATCCACCAGCCAGAACTGGGCGGTCTGGCTGCTCGACTTCCTCTCGCGCTACGACCCCGACCCCCTGCGCTACATACTCTCAATAAACATGCCGGAAAACAGCGATACGGATTTTTCCTGGCGCGAGTTCGTGCGCCGCAACAACAACGAGTTGGTAGCTACCTACGGCAACCTGGTCAACCGGGTGCTCACCCTAGTTTATCGTAACTTCGATGGCTGCGTGCCGGAACCCGGGGAGCTGGATGAGCGCAGCAATGCGCTGCTGCGAGATGCCGAAAGCGCCCTCAGCGAGGTTGATGGACTCCTCGCCGGCTGTTATTTCAAACAGGCTATAATGCGCGCCATGTCCCTGTCCCACGAGGCAAACCGCTACCTGGACGAGAAGTCGCCCTGGAAGATAATTAAAGAAGACCGCCAGGCTGCCGCCACTCCCCTGTACGTGGCCCTTGCCATGATTTCCCACCTGAAGACGATGCTGTGCCCCTTCCTGCCTTTCAGCTCACAGAAGGTGCACGAGTTCCTCGGCTACGAAGGAAAGCTGGAAGACCATGGTTGGCAGCCACACATACCACCCCCAGGGCAAAAGCTGACGGAGCCTCAGCCATTGTTTTCCAAGCTGGATGAAAGCCTGGTGGAGGAAGAGACCAGGCGGATGGGGCAGAGCTACCATTACAGCCGCACGCCTGCGGATAGCTGAGAGTTAACAAGGGAGAGATTATTGAAACTCAGCCAAATCTACGAATCCATACAGGAAGATTTAACCAGGGTAAAGGACGAGCTACAGTCAATCAGGAACGTTGATTTCCTCTGGCTGTCCGAGCAGTTGAGCTACGTGATTAAGGGCGGCGGCAAAGGCATAAGGCCGGCGCTAACCCTGCTTGCCGGGAAATTCTATAATTACAACCTAAATTATCTACTGCTCATGGCGGCTGCCGTAGAACTTCTGCATACCTCTACCCTGGTCCACGACGACGCTATTGATAATGCCATAGTAAGGCGGGGTAAGCCCACGATTAACAAAATATGGGGAGAAGACATAGCCATACTAATGGGCGATTATCTATTCGCCAAGGCGGGGGAGTTTGTCGCCGATACCCAGAACCCGCGGGCGATAAAGCTCTTCTCACAGACCCTGCGCATCATCTCAAGTGGGGAGATAAACCAATACCTTAGTGCCTTCAAGCTGGAACAAGGCCGAGAGGAGTATTTCAAGAGGATTGCCGGCAAAACCGCCTCCCTGTTTTCCCTGGCCACAGAGTCCGGGGCCATCTTGAGCGAGGCCCCCGAGCAATCGGTTGAAGCGCTGAGAGATTACGGCCATAACCTCGGCATGGCTTTTCAAATTATAGATGATGTGCTGGACTTCATCAGCACCGAGGAAAACCTGGGCAAGCCCGTTGGTTCAGACCTGGCCCAAGGCACACTTACTTTGCCGGCCATGCTCCTCATGGAACATAACCCTGCGGACAATCCGGTAAAGAGGTTCTTTAAGAGCAGGGATAGACAATATATAGCAGAAGCTATTAAGCAAATCCACAATTCAACCGTTATCCAGGAATCTTATGCCGTTGCCGAGGAA
>CAYWUK010000120.1:4210-5553 GCA_964461475.1 uncultured Dehalococcoidaceae bacterium | reverse complement strand
GTCCCTCGCTGTGAAGGTGCCGTCTTTTTTGATGCCTGTCTTCAGCTTTATAATTGCCGGGTGCCGTCCGCCCTCGATGAAGCATTCCTCTCGGCTTCCTTCCAGCCTGACCGGCAGGCCGGTCTTGAGCGCCAGGTGGGCGCAGATGGGGTCGTTGAAATGAAGGTATAGATAGTAGCCGAAGGCGCCACCGAGGGCGATGCGATACACCTTAATCTTGCTCCTGGCTATGCCCAGCGAGTCGGCCAGGCACCATCTTGTTGTGTGTATGCTCTGTGTGGCATTCCAGATTTCCAGCCCTCCGCCCCGCAGCGGCTTGCATATACAGACCGGAAGCGCCAGCGGGGCGTTGTGCGGGTGCCCCGTCTGGAAATCGTTTTCAAATACGAAATCGGCCTCTGCGAAGCCCTTGTCTAAGTCCCCCTGCGTGAGTAGTGTCTGCCCGAAAGAATTGTCCTTGACCTCAACCACTTCGTCGCCCATCATTATCGTCTTGTGCACCGCCGGCGCGCCGGGTGCCATCGCCTCTATCGGGTCAACGACGGCAGGCAATTCCTCATACTCCACCTCTATCAGGCGTATCGCTTCCTCGGCCACTTCGGGGTTGGCGGCCGCCACCGCTGCTATGCGGTCGCCCACGTAGCGCGCCTCATCTTCCAGGGCGTAGCTGTCCTGCAGCCTCGTCTTCCTGGTGAAGTGAACGCCGGGGATGCGCAGCAGCATCCTGGCGGCGACGTCCTTGTGGGTGATTACCGCCTTGACGCCGGGCAGGTTCTCCGCTTTGCTGGTGTCAATCCTCTTAACCAACGCGTGGGCATGGGGACTGCGCAGCACCTTGGCGTGCAGCATGCCGGGCAGGGACATATCGCCTATATACTGGTACTCGCCCCTCGCCCTTTCCTCCACCTCCACCCTGGGGTGGTCTTTTCCTATGACGTTATAGGTTTCTTCGGGAGGCAGTTCCAGGGTTATGGTCCTTGCCGTTTTTACTGTTACCATGGCTATTTCCGTCCCTGCACCTTTTATGCTCTGCTCCTGGCTACGGCCTCTTTCAGCGCCTGCTCCACCAGCACGCGGGCCAAAGTTGACCTGTACTCTGCGGAGCTGCGCACATCGCTGATGGGTTTTATTTCCTTGCTGGCGCAATCGGCCACCTGTTTCAGGAGCTCATCCTGCGGCGTTTTTCCTGATAGCATAGCCTCGGCTTTCCTGGCGCGCAGGGGGGTGGGGGCCACTGCCCCCAGGGCGATGCGCACGTCCTGGCAGGTATTGTTCCCGGCCATGGTAAGGCGGACGGCCACGTTAACCAGTGCCAGGTCGGCAGCAGCCACCCTTCCCTTCAT
>CAYWUK010000120.1:0-4200 GCA_964461475.1 uncultured Dehalococcoidaceae bacterium | reverse complement strand
TGGCGAAGGCCGTTCCGGTGCGGCCCGGCAGGGAGGGCAGCAGTATATCGGTCAGAAGTTCCCCTCTGTCCAGGGCGGTCTTCCTCACACTCTTAAAGAAATCGGAAATATTCAGCGTCCTGCCACTAGGCAGACCGGCGATGGTCAGCACGGCGTCGAGGACGAGGAGGGGTGGGGCGCTATCGGCGGAGGGCACCGCGCTGCAGAGGTTGCCGCCGATGGTGGCCAGATTTCTTATCTGGGGTGTGCCCATCTCGCGCGCGGCTTGGGCTATGATGGCGTATGGGCCGCTGCCCAGTATTGGAGATGATTCAATATTGGCGAAGGTGGTGGCTGCCCCAATCCTGACCCCCTGGCTTTCAGGCTTGATGTAGTTGAGGCCGAGCGCGGCAATGTCAACCAGTGCTTCGGCCTGAGGGGCCTTCTCCACGAGGAGGTCGGTGCCCCCGGCGATACACAGGCCTTTCTCGCCATGCTGCGCCAGCAGCCTGACCGCCTCCTCCACGCTGGCTGGCTTGAGGTATGTGGCAGGTTGGAACAGGCCGACCGCTTCGCTCATGCCTGCATCTCCTTTGTATAAGTATCCTTTATCACTTTTGCATCTCGTCGGCTGTGGCCATGATTGCTTCCACTATTTGCTGGTAGCCGGTGCAGCGGCAGATATTGCCTGTTATGGCTGCCCTCACCTCTTCCTCGGTGGGGTGGGGGTTTCTGTCCAGCAATGCCTTGGCCACGAGGAGCATGCCCGGCGTGCAATAGCCGCACTGGATTGCCCCATAATCAATGAAATTTTTCTGAAGTGGGTGCAGGTCGCCGTTGACGGCCAGACCCCTGGCTGTTGTTATTCTCTTTCCCTGGGCCTGGGCCGCCAGCATCAGGCAGGAGGTGACTGGCCTGCCATCAACCAAAACCGTGCAGGCGCCGCATTCGCCTTCGCCGCAGCCGCTCTTCACATCCGTGAACCCCAGTTTATCCCTGAGGACGTCGCGCAGCGTATGGTATGCGGCAACATCCACCTGATAGTCTTCGTTGTTAACGTTTAGCACAATGCTAATCATATCTCATCTCTTCCCAGGAGCAGCGAGGTGAAATGGAGATATACTTGATACTTTATTCAGTATTTATACCACTCTTTGCGGTGGGGTCGCAAGTGGCCTTACCTTGCGTATTGCCAGCGAAGCAAAGCAATCCCCGTTTCCGTGGTTGTCGCGGTGGGAAGATGGTTGCCGCTTGAGTTGACTTAGAACAGGCAGGTCCCGGTCAGGCAACCGCCGGCGTACTCCGATTCGGCGGTTATGTAGGGAGTGGCCTCAATCTCGGCCTCCGGGACGTGGCCGGCAAGGGTGAGCACCTGCTGTTTTTTGCTGCCGTAGCGGTATACCGTTATGCCTTTGCACTTGAGCTCATGGGCGCGCATATAAATCCGGCCTATATCGTCCGGCGTTGCTTCTGCCGGCAGGTTCACCGTTTTGGAGACGGAATTGTCCGTGTACTTCTGGAAGGCTGCCTGCATCCTGACGTGCCACTCAGCCTCTATATCCCAGTCCGTTACAAATGTGCGGCGGATATCATCGGGGATTCCCTGCATCCCGCCCAGGCTGCCCTTCTGCGCCACCGCCTCCATCAGTTCCCTGGAGTAGAAGCCGCGCTCGCGGGCAGCCCGTTCAAAAGCAGGGTTCGCTTCCAGCAGCCTTGTCCCCTCCATCACGTTGCGGATGAATGCCAGGGCGAAGAGGGGCTCAATGCCGCTGGAGCAGCCGGCGATGATGCTTATGGTGCCGGTGGGGGCTATGGAGAGGACTGTTGCGTTTCGCAGTTTCGGCCCGCCGCGCCTGTCGCATATGCTGTCCTTGAAGTTCGGGAAGACGCCCCGCTCAACGGCGAGCCTGGCTGAGGCTGCCTTAGCTTTTTCCGAGATGAATCTGGCCAGCCTTTCGCCTGTTTCCACGGCCTCTTCGGAGTTGTAGGGGATGCCCATCATGACGAGGGCATCGGCGAAGCCCATAACACCCAGGCCGATTTTGCGGTTCCCTTCTCTGGTTATCTTCTCAATGGCCGGAAGGGGAAAGACGTTGGCTTCAATGACGTCGTCCAGAAAGCGCACGACGAGGCCAACCACCCGCTCTAGCTTCTGCCATGCTATCTGCCCGTCTGCGACCATGCGGGACAGGTTGATAGACCCCAGGTTGCAGCTTTCGTAGGGGAGCAGTGGCAGTTCTCCGCATGGATTGGTCGCCTCCAGCCGGCCCAACTGCGGCGTGGGGTTATGGCGGTTTATTTCATCCAGGAAGATGAGGCCTGGGTCGCCGCTTATCCAGGCGCTGCCGGCAATCATGTCAAAGAGCACCCCGGCATCGATTGACCTTGTCTCTTTGCCCGTCCTCGGGTTTATCAGGCTCCATTTTCCCCCGCGCGAGGCGGCCTCCATGAACTCATCGGTAGCCCCTACCGAGACGTTGAAGTTAGAGAGCGTTACGCCATCGCTTTTAGCCTGGATGAACTCGATTACGTCGGAGTGGTCGGCGTTGAGTATGCCCATGTTGGCGCCGCGCCGCTTGCCGCCCTGCTTCATGACCGCCGTGGCTGCATCGTATATCTTCATGAATGAGACCGGGCCTGATGCCACCCCTTTGGTGGAGCGAACCATATCTCCCTTGGGCCGTAGATGGCTGAAGGAGAACCCCGTGCCCCCTCCGGACTGGTGGATGATGGCCATGTCCTTGAGCGTTTCAAAGATGCTGACGACGGAGTCCTCAACAGGCAGGACGAAGCAGGCCGAAAGTTGCCCCAGGGGGGCGCCGGCGTTCATCAGCGTGGGGGTGTTGGGCAGAAATTCCAGGTTGCTCATCAGCTCGAAGAATGCCTGCTCCAGCCCTTTGCAGTCGGCCGCCGGGTTGAATTTTGTCTCCACGGCGGCTATGGCGTGGGACACCCTTTTGAAGAGCCCGGTGGGGGTTTCAATTATCTTTCCGTCCTCGTCCCTGAGCAGGTAACGGCGTTCCAGCACCTTGATGGCGTTGATGCCGAGCTTGAGGTCGTCGCGGACGCCGATGGCACCCTTCAAGCGGCGCACATCGGCCCTCTGCTGGCGGTAGAGGATGTAGGCCTTGGCTACGTTGGGGTATCCCTGCGCCATGAGGACTTCCTCCACAATGTCCTGCACCTGTTCCACGGCGGGGACGTTTTCGCCAGCCCTCTGCTTCAGGGTTTCTACCACTCTGCTGGTCAGTTGGGCAGCCAGCCCTTTGCCGTCGGCTTTAGTGGCGGCAAGGGCTTTGTAGATGGCCCTTTCAATCTTCTCGGGATTGAATGGAGCCAGTGAGCCATCCCTTTTGCGTATCTGAGAAATTCCAGGTCCGCTCATACCTGACCTCGCGACTTATTTAGTCGTGGTCGTTATTATAGCATAGCCGGGGCATTTTTATGCAGCCTGCCTATTCAACGATCACCTTTCCTGTCATTGATGGGTGTATCCGGCAGTAGTAGTCAAAGGTGCCGCTCTGCTCAAAAAGGTGGCTGAAGGTAGCATTCGGAGCCATGTTGCCACTGTCAAATGAGTTATCCCGCGCAGTTACGGTATGAGCGACTGCATCGTTGTTGCGCCAGATGACGATAGTGCCAACGGAGATATTAAGCACATCTGGTTTGAAGGCAAATCCCTCTATAACCACCTCAACCTGCGCTGGCGGTGCTGGCGTGCTCTCGCCCGGCGCGGGGCTTGGTGTGGGGTTTACTGGCGCCTGGTATTGACAGGAGATGCCCAGCCCGGAGATGGCTGCCATCGCCAGAAATAGGCTGATGGTCAGTATTATCCTGAACTTAGCGAGTTTCCAGAAGCGTTTTTTCATTTTTGTTCCTCTTTATTCCGTTCCTGCGGCTGCCCATATCGGCACTGCCCGGAAGCGGAGCCTGCCTGGACTATTTCTCCCTTAATGCTGTAACTGCTATACCCTGATTTCCTTTTGATATTGCCACAGCCCGTGTATGTTGCACAAAGAAGTGGCGTAAATAACGCCGGGCTTGTCTGTTTTCATGGACACTGCGACTTCATGGTGGGTGTATACGGAGCTCTTATCCGGCCCTTCCACCGATTCCCCATGGGCTGAGAACTCGAATTGCCCTATCTGGTAGGGGAACTTGTCCCCCGCCGGGTGAAAGTACAGCGAAATCCAGCGAATGTGGTGGGCAGTGGTGTTGGGG
>CAYWUK010000119.1:1666-5575 GCA_964461475.1 uncultured Dehalococcoidaceae bacterium | reverse complement strand
AGTTGTAGATCTGCGAGCCCACCTTGACCCTGCCGGAATAGACCCTGAAATATACCAGCCGGCCCATGAAGGGGTCGGAGACTACCTTGAAGGCCAGCGCGGAGAAGGGGGCTTCATCGCTGGGGGGACGGGTTACGGTAACCCCTGACTTGAGCTCTACGCCTTCTATTGGTGGCACATCCAGTGGCGAGGGGAGGTAGTTTATAATGGCATTTAGCAGCGGCTGTATGGCCTTGTTCTTCAGCGCGCTGCCGCAGATGACGGGCACGCCTTTATTGGCCAGGGTCACCCGGCGCAGGGCCTGCCTTATCTCGGCGGGGGTGATTTCCTTGCCTTCCAGATAGGGCTCTAGAATCTGGTCATCGTTTTCCGCTAATTTTACTATCAAAGCGCGGTGAAATTCATCGCACTTTTTCTCTTCTGCTTCGGGTATGGCTATTTCCTGCGGCTCTGATTTAATATCCCTGGATAAGCGCCAGGCCTTTTTCTCAACTAGGTCAATAATACCCTCAAATAATTCTTCAGCGCCCAGGGGGATTTGCACCGGTATGGGATTTGCCTTCAAGCGCTGTTCAATCATGAGCAGGGTTCTGTTGAAGTTGGCGCCGACCCGGTCCATCTTGTTGATGAAGCAGATGCGGGGCACTTTATACCTGTTTGCCTGTCGCCAGACCGTCTCCGACTGCGCTTCAACGCCGGCAACCGCGTCCAGCACTACCACTCCGCCATCAAGCACCCTGAGGCTGCGCTCTACCTCGGCGGTAAAGTCTACATGCCCCGGCGTATCTATGATGTTAATGCGGTGCTCTTGCCAGTAACAGGTGGTCGCCGCCGAAGTGATGGTGATGCCGCGCTGCCTTTCCTGCTCCATCCAGTCCATTACGGCAGTGCCCTCGTCCACCTCGCCGACCTTATAGGTGATGCCCGTGTAATAGAGTATCCTCTCGGTGACGGTGGTCTTGCCGGCATCGATGTGGGCGATAATGCCTATATTTCTGATGTCCTCTAAGGGGAACCTATCAGGCACTGTTTTGTCCTTTACGGGCATTGATTTTTCTATGGTAGCATTAGCGTTTTTAATGGGATATTACCTCACCATTTATAATGGGCAAAAGCCCTGTTGGCTTCGGCCATCTTGTGAGTGTCCTCGCGTTTTTTAATGGTTGCGCCCTGTCGCAGGTAGGCGTCAGCCAGCTCTGCAGCCAGCCTTTCGTGCATGGGCTTGCCTTTTCTGGCCTTAGCCGCGGCAATCAGCCAGCGCAGCGCCAGGGAGAAGCCGCGGTCAGGGCGTACCTCAACCGGCACCTGGTAAGTGGCGCCACCGACACGGCGGGGTTTGACTTCCAGCAGAGGGGTGGCGTTTTTTATTGCCTGTTCAAGGGCAGTAATCGCGTCTTTTGATACCTGCTGTTCCAGTAGCGCCATGGCATCGTATATAATGCTCTCCGCCGTCCTTTTTTTACCGCACATCATTATCTTGTTAATGAGCTTGCTTACCGTCGCGCTGTGGTACTTAGCATCAGGTAGCGGCTCTCTTTTTAAAACTTTCGCCCTTCTTGGCATTTTAACTCCCCTGTTTATTCAGTTGCGGTTTTTCCCTTACCTAGCTTGCTTCCATACTTGCTGCGGGCCTGGTGGCGGTTGGTCACCCCGCTGGTGTCCAGGGCCCCTCGTACGATATGATAACGGACTCCGGGCAGGTCCTTTACACGCCCTCCGCGAATAAGGACTACCGAGTGTTCCTGTAATTCATGCCCTTCGCCGGGGATGTAAGCAGTGACTTCCATCTGGTTGGTAAGACGCACTCTGGCTATTTTGCGCAGCGCCGAATTAGGCTTCTTGGGCGTGGTTGTCTTGACCATAATGCAGACCCCTCGCTTCTGCGGGGAACTTTTCCCCTGCACGACTCTGTTCGTCAAGGCGTTATAAGTAAAGCGCAACGCCGGCGTTTTGGTCTTTTTTAGGACCTCTTTGCGCCCCTTACGTACCAGTTGATTGATAGTTGGCATCGTCCTCCTCGTTCTCCCGACAATTTAAATGGATGAGCCTTAGCTCATCCATTTAAAATCTAGCTAGGCAGGTTGAGCAAATTATTTCAATCTGCCCGGCTATATTGAGCATCGAACACCGAATATATAATTTAACACATTGGGATAGAGTATGTCAACAAGAATGGAGGAGATTACTTAATTCATTTTTAGTTTGACAAAGGCCTTGGGCTATGCTATATTGAGCAAAAATAGATGCAGTTTAGCGATGATGTTTAGCAAAGTTATACGATATTGTTCATATTTCTGGTTTAGCTATTATTTTGCGCACGAGCTGCGCTGGGGGGCTGTGTTGTAGAAGCCTGAATTTTCAGTAAGTTGAAACAGAAGATGAAGCAAGAAGAGCCCTCCACGAAGAGGGTTTTTTTAATGCCATTTTCTATTATTAAAAAATTATTGAAAGGATGGTAATAAAGCGATGTTAGAAGTTGAAGGTGCATGGAGGTTGAAGCGATGATAATCATGAAGGCCGAGGCAACCGATGAAGAGGTAACCAGCGTGGTAAGAGAGATAAAGAAATACGGACTTAAGGCTGACGTTTCTAAAGGCGAATTCAGGACGGTGATTGGCCTGGTAGGGGACGAGCGCAAAATCCCCTTCTCCCATTTTGCAGTGCTGCCCGGCGTTAAAGAGGCGTTTATGATTGATACTCCCTATAAATTGATAAGCAAAGAGTATGGCAGGCACTTCGGTGAAAAGGGTGAACACAGAGTGGTTAAGGTAAAAAACATCAGGATAGGCGCTGCGGAGCCGGTGTTCATAGCCGGCCCCTGCGCCGTGGAGAGCAAGACGCAGCTTTTCCGCATTGCCGAAGGCGTGAAAAAAGCGGGTGCCCATATCCTGCGCGGCGGAATCTTCAAGCCGAGGAGCTCCGTGCACTCCTTCCAGGGGTTGGGGGCGGCCAGCGTTGAGGAAGCTGAAGAGGCTTTGGGATGGCTGCGCGAAGCCGGAGACAGGTTTGAGATGCCGGTGATAACCGAGGTCAGGGGAGAGACCAAGGTGGATTTGGTGGCGAAGTATGTGGATATACTGCAAATAGGCGCCAGGAATATGTATGACCAGGACCTGCTCGCGGAAGTGGCGCGGAAGAATAAGCCGGTGCTCTACAAAAGGCATTTCGGCGCCGGCGTGGAAGAGCTGTTGTCCTTCGCGGAATACATCGCCGCCGAGGGGAACAAGGATATCATCCTCTGCGAGAGGGGCATACTGCCTCTGGGCAAGGGCAGAAATTACACCAGGTATACCTTTGACCTGGCTTCTATCCCTGTAATTAAGAGGGAGACTTATCTGCCGGTGATAGCCGACCCCAGCCATGCCACAGGGCGGCGCGACCTCATCTTCAGTGCCAGTTGCGCCGCCATCGCCGCCGGAGCAGATGGCCTGATGATTGAGGCGCACTATAATCCGGCGGAGGCGCTGGTGGATGGCCAGCAGATGATTACGCCTGATGAACTCGGCGACGTCATAGATGCCTGCCGGAAAATCAGCAAACTCATTGCGTCCACAGATAAGAGGGTGTAAACTAGCCACAGATGAGAAAAATAGAAGTAAGACTCGGCGGCGGTAGCTATGACATCTTTGTGGGTTCTGGCTTGCTCTCCCAGGCCGGGCGCCTGTTGCGGGAGAAGGGATTTTCGGGCAGGCTTGTTGTCATCACCGACCCCATAGTGCAGAGGCTATATGGCGCAGCCCTGAGCAAGGGCTTAAGCGAAGGTGGTTTCAGCGTAACCACGCTTCAGGTCCCCGAGGGTGAGGAGCAAAAGTCGCTGGAGAACGCCGCCAGGTTGTATGCGGACTTGACCGCCTCTTTCGCCGAGAGGACGACGCCCATAATGGCCCTGGGTGGGGGGGTGATTGGCGA
>CAYWUK010000119.1:0-1656 GCA_964461475.1 uncultured Dehalococcoidaceae bacterium | reverse complement strand
CCCTTCTGGAGGTACCCGCGGGGGAAGAACAAAAATCCTTAGAAACTGCCGGCAGACTCTACCGGAAATTAACCAGCGCTTTTGCGGAAAGGACAACACCCATCCTGGCGCTAGGTGGCGGAGTAATTGGCGACCTGGCTGGATTCGTCGCCGCCACATATATGCGCGGCGTGCCCTTAGTGCAGGTGCCCACTACCCTGCTGGCGCAGGTGGACAGCAGCATCGGCGGAAAGGTGGCCGTGGACCACGGCCAGATAAAGAACAAGATTGGCGCGTTCTATCAGCCGAGATTGGTGATTGCCGATGTTGATACCTTAAAGACGCTGCCGGATGGGGAAATAGCGAACGGGCTGGCCGAGGTCATAAAAAGCGCCGCGATCCGGGACAGGCAGTTTTTCGCCTTTCTGGAGGAAAATATTGGCCGCATAAAATCGCTTGATGTAGCGGCGCTTGAGGAGGTGATCTTCGGCACGGCCAGGATTAAGGCGGAAGTGGTAGAAAAAGACGAAAAGGACTCCGGCTTGAGGAATATCTTAAATTACGGGCACACCATAGGACACGCCATTGAGTCGGTCTCCGATTTCAGTTTGAAGCACGGCAGGGCCGTGGCCATCGGCATGCTGGCGGCGGCGAAAATTTCTAACAGGATGGGCATGCTGAATGAAGACGAGATATCCAGGCTGAAGGACATTATTGAGAAAGCAGGCCTGCCGACAGATATGCCGGAGCTGAAGGTGGAAGAGGTTGTCAGCGCTATGAGGCATGACAAGAAGGTTTTGCGGGATAAGGTGCGGTTCGTCCTGCTCAAGTCAATAGGGGATGCCTTTGTCAGCGACGAGGTAAATCCTGCCCTGGTGAAAGAGGTCTTGGTCGATTTATGAGAAAGCCTCGGATTTGCGTAACGATAGTACATGATGACATTGAGGCAGTAAGGAGAGCTGAGCCTCTGGTTGATTTGTTTGAGGTGCGCATAGACCTCATCGGCTCGGGCTGGCGTGAGCTCGCCAGGCAAGTCAAAAAGCCGTGGATAGCCTGCAATAGGAGCATTGAGGAGGGGGGCAAATGGCGGGGGAGCGAATCAATGAGAAGGGCGGAGCTTCTTGAAGCCGTTGGGCTGGGGGCAGATATAGTTGATGTAGAGCTGGCAACGGGGAACCTTGTGGAAATCATAACACGGATTAAAAAGAAGGCGAAATGCCTCCTCTCGTTTCATGACCTGAAAGGGACGCCTTCCCTGGACACGATGAAAAAGATAGTTCAGAGGCAGCTGGCGGCCGGCGCCGATATATGCAAGGTAGTTACCACCGCCCAGAAGTTTGAAGACAATATGGCCGTCTTGCAGCTCATAACGGAGTTTCCCGAAGTAAAGGTAATTGCCTTTGCCATGGGGCCTCTGGGCTGCGCCAGTCGTATTCTATGCCCGCTGGCGGGCGGGTATCTGACATACGCCTCGATTGAACGGGGCAGGGAATCGGCCTCCGGGCAGATAACCGCGCAGGATTTAAGGGAGATTTATGGGATGTTGAAAGATGATGGATAAGGTTATAACGGGAAAGACCAGCGTCTGTGCCATAATCGGCGACCCCGTGGAGCATTCAATGTCGCCGGTGATGCACAACGCCGCCTTCGCGGCGCTGGGGCTGGACTATGTCTATG
>CAYWUK010000118.1:0-5629 GCA_964461475.1 uncultured Dehalococcoidaceae bacterium | reverse complement strand
GTCAAGCCTGGCCGATTTGCCCTTATCCTCGGCTTTCCTCTCCTCCGCAATCTGAGCCAGGAGCTTATCGGTAACAACGCATCCGGGAAGCTGGTTGCTGTTCATCGTCTTCGCTGCGCCGAAGGGGAGTATATAGATATTGGCCAGCACCGGCACTTTATATCCGTGCACCTTTAACCACAGCATAAGCTCATGGAGTTTCCTGGCATCGTAGCCAACCTGGCTGACGATGAACTTCGCCCCGGCTTCTATTTTCTTCTCCAGCTTATAATATTGCCCCATAAGCTCCGATTCCACCTGCTTGAAGGGCGATATAGCGGCGCCGGCGAAGAAATCGGTCGGGGCCAGCACCGTCTTGCGATTCATCACCTCATATTCCAGGCCGCTGTTCAGGGTCGCAATAAGCTGCAGGCCCTGCACCGAGTCCAGGTCGAATACCGGCCTGGCCTGCCCTTTAAAGCCGCCGTTCTCGGGATAATCGCCGGTCAGCAACAACAAATTCCTCACCCCCGCCGCCGCCAGGCCGTGGAGAATGCCTTCGCATTGATTTCTATTCTTGTCCCTAAAGGCGAAGTGCACTAGCGGCTCTATGCCCAATTTCCTTATCTCCGAGCTTAGGATTTCAATTGACATTGCGGGGGTGCCACCGGGGTTGTCCGTCACGCTCACCGCGTGCACCTTGCCCCTGCCCACCGCCTTCTTAGCGTTCTCAATAACCTCCTCCTGCTGCATCTCAAGGGCGCCCCTGCCCGGAATCTGCTCCCAGGTGATGCAGAAGGTATCCGTGGAAAGGATTGCTTCTTTGAAGACATTGGCCCTTTGCTTCAAACAGGCATCCAGCGCCTCAGCGAGGCTACCCTCTGCCGTTAAAGAAATATACTCGCCAGTCCCAACCTGCTTTACTTCCTCCTGGCTCAAGGTGCTACCTGCCTGGCCTCCTGGAACCATATCCACTACCAGAAGCGGGATATTCTTCGTTATCCAGCCTTCCCTGAGTTTACGGTATAGCTCAAAGGCGGCGCCCTGAGGCTCAAGAGGGCCGATTACTATCACCTCAGGCCTCTCTTTCTTCGCCTTCTCCAGCCCTTCCTTCTGGCTGGGGGCTTCTGTCACCTCAAAAGAACCACTTCCAGCTTCTTTCACTGCGTTGGCAAGCCCGGCTGCGCTGCTGATTACGAGAACCTTATTTACGCCTTCCATCTCAAGATTCCTTTCAAATGTTCATCACTTGAGGTTCTTTTAACCCGCCTCAGTATAGCACAATTCAAACGCCACGATAAAAGCAGGCGCTTAAGTGGGTACTGTTTGCTTTTGGTCGAAAGCTAATGAAAGTAGTCATTGCGAGGGGTCGTTAGACCCTGTGGCAATCTCGGAAAACAGGATTGCTTCGCTGCGCTCGCAATGACGCAAGGCAAGAACTACTAAATGCAAATAGAACTCTTAAGTGAAAGAAATGACCGCCGAAAAAGGAAGCCGTTCAAAGACGGCTTCTGAAATCAAAAAAATCACTCGTTGTCAGTGGTGTAATAAAGGAGCTCTTCGCTGTTCCTGGTTTTGAGCACCAGCCTGTTGCGACCGACGATGTCCTGGGGCGCTTCGGTGATATCGGATATCTCAGCGAAGATATCGGGCAACGGCTCACCTTCATAAGGCTGTCTTTCCCGCCACAGCTCCAGGGCCTTTATCGGGTCCCAGGGTATAACCGTCCTGTGCGGCTCCATAGGTCTAAAGATAATCGCTGGCATAGTGGAGCCACAGTGCAGGCACCGCTCGGCCTGCTTTATCGCCGTATTTTTATCTAAGCCCTGCCGGACTTCAACAAATCCTTTTCTCTTTTCCGCACTCAGCACCGACAGCCTGGCGCTTCTAGCCCCTGCCATAGCGCCCTCGGTTCCAGCCAGAGGACGCCTGCCCTGTCTCAAATCCTCCCCATTGAGATAGCGCTCTATGGAAACGGCAGCCTGTTTGCCCGCAGCCACCGCGCTAATCACGTCAGCCGGCCCCGAGGCCACCTCCCCGCCGGCAAACACGCCCCTGACATTTGTTTCCAGAGTGGTATCGTCCACTTTTATTGTGCCCGATTTCGTTCTGGCAACATCGGCAAATGAGCCTTTTTCAACCCTCTGCCCGATGGCGACTATCATGGTATCGGCAGCTATAGCCGGCCCCGGCACCTGGACAAATCTGGGGGCAAAACTGCCCGCCTCATCCCATACGGAGGCGCAGGTGATGGTCTCCACGCCAGCCAGCCTGCCATCGCGGGCCAGGATTTTATCCACGCCCAGGCAGGGATGTATAATCACCCCCTCTTCCTCGGCCTCTTCAATCTCCAGGGTCTGCGCCAGCATGCGGTCGCGGCAGGCAAGGTCTCTCGATTCCAGGCAGACCATATGCACCTCTTCGGCGCCGAGGCGCAGGGACGTCCGCGCCGCATCAATAGCCACGCTGCCGCCGCCGATAACCACCACCCTCCTGCCCGGCCCGACTTTTTCGCCTGAATTAACCTTCTTCAGGAAATCCAGGGCATAAACCACCCCGGCGGCATCTTCCCCGGCGATGTTCAGCTTCTGGCTCGCCCCGGCACCAGTAGCCAGGAAGATAGCCTTATACCCCTGATTGAAGACATCGTCCAGGCTTTTCACCGGGGCGTTCGCCTTTATCTCCACGCCCAGCTCCGCGACGAGGCTTACCTCATTATCAAGTATAGCCTTAGGCAATCTGTATTCGGGGATGCCGTAGCGCATCAGGCCGCCAATCCCAGGGGCCGCCTCAAATACAGCGACCGGATAACCTTTCCTGACGAGGTCATAGGTGCAGGCCAGCCCGGCCGGCCCGGAGCCGATAACGGCCACCCTTTCCTCCCTGGTCTTCTGGACTGGCATCGCTTTAACCCTGCCCGCTTCAAGCTCGGCGTCGGCCATGAAGCGCTTCAGGGCGCATATCGCCACCGATTCGTCAATCTTTCCCCGCTGGCAGTCCGCTTCGCAGGGGTGAGTGCAGACCCGCCCCAGCACCCCGGCAAAGGGGGCGGACTCCCTGAACAGTTGAAGCGCCTCCCCAAATTTGCCCTGCGCGATGAGATTGATATACCCCTCGGCATCAACCGCGGCGGGACAGGCCAGGCGACAGGGCGCATGGCCCGGCTCGGCGCCAAGGCGCTTCAAATTGCCATACTTTTTAATCAGCTCATCAAGCGGCCCGAACTCCAGCGCCCTCATTGAGCAGCTGAGCACGCATATCGGCTTGAGCCCCTCTTCCAGGCGGTCAATGCACATATCGCACTTGACCATCTTCGTGCCCGGCTCATCGTTTTCAAATTGGGGTGTCCCGTAAGGACAGCCCTGCCAGCACTTGCGTTCCCCGCTGCACTTGGCGGGGTCAACCAGGACAGCGCCGTACTTATCTTCTTTGTAAATAGCGTGATTGGGACAGGCTTCAAGGCAAAGCGGGGTCTCGCAGTGATAGCACATGATGGGCAGCATGCGGAGGTTCACATTGGGGAAGGTGCCGGTCTCCCACTGGTAAACCCGCATCGGCTTATCCGGCCCGGGGCTCATATCATGCCACTGTTTGCAGGAAACGGTGCAGGAGTTGCAGCCGATGCAGCGGCTCAGGTCAACGAAGAAGCCGTACTGGGTCATTTCCGCCCTCCCCGGTACTTCTCCACCTGAACCAGTGTCGTGGTGTGGGCGGGTGTTATGCAGCTTTCAAAATCGCCGCCCATCAGGTTTGATGCCGCCGCGCCGAAGTCAACCCCTTTTTCATCGGGCATATACTTTCCGCCGTTGCGCAGCACAATCAGCCCCGGCATCAGCCTTGAGGTGACATAGGCCGGCATGACCACCGTGCCACGGTCGTTGTAAACCTGGACCATGTCGCCGTCTTTTATCCCCCTTGCCTTGGCATCGAAGGCGCTTATCCATACCCGGTGATGGTAAACGTGGTTCCGCAGCCAGGGGTGCTCCCAGAACAGGTAGTGAACGCGGTATCGCGCGTGCGGCGCCATCACCATCAGCGGGTACTTCTTCGCCAGGGGGTCGTCCATTCCCCTCACCGTTTTCTGGTACACGGGATAGGGGGTCAGGCTGCCCCAATCGCTGGGCAGGTTGTCATATAACCGGCCGGAGTAGTCGTAGTGTTCCCCCTTCCCCCTGTTGGCCTCATTGGCGACATACCTGGAGTACAGCTCTATCTTGCCCGACTCCGTGCGGAATGGCTTGCCCTCTTTAATCTGCTTATCCCAGCCGGTGAAGGGTTTATCATCAAGTTCGTCGCAGTTGATGAATTGCCCCTGCGTGAACTCCTCCCAGGAAGGCACCGCAACGTTCCGCTCTTTATAATAGTCTATTACCGTCTGGTAGCAGTCCTTCTGATACCGCTCCCAGTCCTTGTCCCAGTTCTCATCGCTGGTGTAATACTTGAAGTATTTATTCGGGGGTATCCCCAGCTTCTCCGCCAGTTTACAGAACACCCAGACCCACGGCTTCACCTCGCCCGGCGGCGGCACCACCCCCGGGCAGTAGTTTATCGCCTCAAACCCGCCGTAGCCGCCCGTCCTGGTGACGTTCTTTTCCTCCCACATCCAGTCAAGGGAAGGGAGGACTATATCAGCATAGCCGGCGCTGGCCGTCCAGGTGCTCTGCATCATGACGAAGAATTCCATGCGCTCCATGGCTTTTAGCTGCTCGCTGGGCGTCTCAACGGCAGTGACCAGAAAGTCGGAGCCATGCGGGTTGCGCCCCCCGCCCCAGAAGAGCATCTTGGGGTTGTAGTCCTTCAAAATAGCCGGGTCGGCCTTCCAGCCTACCATCCTCATATAATCTTTTTCGCTCAATTTGCCGCTTCTCACCTTGTCCAGCAGCAGCACCGATTGAGCCCAGTAATGGCTGCGGTGCAGCATGGGTGTATTGTAATCTCCCGGCGGGCCCCACGAGGCCGATACCGGTATGTGGCGGAAGGAGCCAATCTGAAGCGCCGGGCCAGCCCCGGGGGTGCCCCAGTAGCCCATCATCGCCTGCAGCGCAGCGAAGGCGCGCACCGTATTCTCGCCGCGACTTTTCCTGGCAGCGCCCCAGTGCGACCATAGCCAGGCTGGCCTGGTGCTATCGATGAGGTCGGCCAGGGCGAGGATGGTCTCCGCAGGCACCGCGCATTGCTTCTCCGCCCACTCCGGCGTTTTCTCCACGCCGTCGTCAAGCCCCAGCACATAGTTCTTCCACTTCTCAAACCCCAGCGGTTCAACGTAGCGGGCGACGAATTCCTTGTTCCACGTATCCTTTTTGAACAAAAGGTAGGCCAGCGCCATGAACATAGCAGTATCCGTCCCCGGCTTTATCGGGATCCACTGGTCCGCCAGCACAGCAGCGCCCGGGGTCAGCTTGGGGTCGAAGATGATTACCCTCTTGCCCCTCTCCCGCGCCAGCTTCAAAAACCAGGCGAACTGGTAACCGGGGCCGCAGGAGCCCATGGCCGGGTCCATGCCCCAGATGACGATTAACTTGGAGTTGGCCAGCATATCGGCCGCCGAGCCGGACGAGTAACCCGCATAATCCCACCCCTTCTCCCCACCCACGATGTGTCCCCAAATACTGGCGGGATCGAAATAGCAACCCCCCCCACTATACCTCCC
>CAYWUK010000117.1:995-5633 GCA_964461475.1 uncultured Dehalococcoidaceae bacterium | reverse complement strand
AGAAATATGTTTCCATAATAAAAAAGCCAAATTCACACCAAAATCTAGCCTGACGACAAAGCCGCAACCACCGGCTCCAGGACATGAGTAACGATGACGGCATTAAGCAAACCCAGCACAATAACGCCGACGGCAAGAATCAGCACCGGCACCAGTAGCCGCGCCGAAGGGTCTTTCGCCTTCTCTACTGCGGCGTCGCTGCTCGCCGACATGGCAAATAGTTTCTCTATCATGCGGAAGAAATAGACCGCGGTGAGCAGACTGCTCGCCACGATAACGGCGACGAATACCCAGTTATGGGCATCTATGCCCCCCAGCACCAAGTACCATTTGCTGAAGAAGCCTCCCGTAGGCGGAATGCCCACCATAGACAGGGCCGCCACGGTGAAGGCCGTCATCAGCAAAGGCATCTTGCGACCCAGCCCGGCAAACCTGGGTATCTCCTGGAGCCCGGTCTGGTGCTTGATGCCGCCGGCAACCAAAAAGAGGCAGCTCTTCATAAAGGCATGGTTGAGTATGTGAAGCAGGCCGCCTATTATTCCCAGGGGGTTTGCCAGCCCGATTCCCAGCCCCACGTAGGCCACCTGCGCCACTGTGCTGTATGCCAGCATGCGCTTAAAATCCTTCTGCGCAATGGCCATAACCGAGCCGAAGATAATGCCCCCTGCCGCCAGCCAGCCGATAATCGTCGTGACCGGCAGGTTGCTGATGAAATACTGAGGGCTGAAGACGGACAGCATCAGGCGTATAATCACATAGGCGGCAACCTCAATCTGAAGCGCCGCCAGCACCGCCGCTATCACCGGAGGAGCGTAGCTATGGGCATCGGGCAGCCAGACATGCAGCGGGAACAGCGCCATCTTGATGCCCATGCCGATGACAATCAAGGCAACGGCCGTCATCACCGCCGGCGAGCTGTAAATCGGGGGCAAAAGCCGGGCCGCATCGGCCATGTTCAAGGTGCCTGTGGAGAAGTAGATAAAACCGACGCCCAGAAGATAGAAGCTCCCCGCTATCGTCCCCATTATCAGGTAGCGAAAGCTGGCCACCACGGCGCGGTCGCCGCCGAGTGTTATCAGGGCATAGCTGGCCAGCGAATAAATCTCCAGGAAAACGAACAGGTTAAAAAGATCGCCGGTGACCACAACGCCGACAAGGCCGCCGATGAGCAACAAGAACAGCCCATACATCGGGATGCCCTTGCGCGGGGTCTGGTACAGGCCGGCGGCGGGGGGATAGATAACGGCAATAAGGCCAACGAAAACAATGGTTATGGCCATGAAGGCGGACAGGTTATCAAGCACATACTCAATGCCGAACGGCGGGGGCCACCCCCCCAGATAATAATGGAGCTTGCCTTCGGTAAGGACTTTAAACAGGCCGAAACAGGCGGCGATAAAGGAAATGGCCATGCCGCTGACTGCGGTGGCATATGCCCACCTCAGCCGCCATATGCCTATCAGCGTAGCAAGAAATGAGAATAATAATAGAGGGGCGAGAATAAGAATAGATATATTGGACATTTATTTAATCATTTCTTTCATAATAGCTCTATCATCCAGCGTCCCGTAGGCGCGATAGATAATCAGAAGGAAAGCCAGCGCCGCCCCGGTGAGAGAAAGCCCCACCACAATGCCAGTAAGTATCAATACATGTGGCAGCGGATTGATGTATTTGGCTGCCTCCGTGCCAATCTGGGGGTCAATCACCGGCACCGTGCCTCCCAACTTGGTCGCCCCCTTTATGAAAAAGAGGAATATGCCAGTCTGCATTATGTTCATCCCGATGAGCTTCTTCAGCAAGTTGCGTTTCGCCAGCATGCCGTAAAAGCCGATAACCAGGAGTATAATGACCATTACGTAGACGTATCGCGCCAGGAATATCTCGAACATTACCACCTCTCCCCAGCCAAATTATCAAAAAGGACAACCAGCGTGCCGAAGACGGTAAAGGCAACTCCTATCTCAACTATCAGGATGCCCATAGCCCGCAGCTCCGGCCCGTGAACCCAGGGAATGGGGAGATATGCATAGTCCAGGAATGGCCCCCCCATAAACACCGGCACTATCCCGGCCAAGATCCAGATTAACATGCCGATGGCGGTAAATACCATCGCCAGCTTCGGAGAGAATCGCTGGCATGATACCTCCTTGCCCAGATACAGCCTCTGCAAAATGACGCCGACCGCGAGCAGGACCCCGCCCTGAAATCCGCCGCCGGGGCCAAAATCCCCGTGGAAGACCACGTAGAGGGCAAACAGCTGAATAAACGGTATAAATAAGGTACAAACAATCTGGATAATGATGCTCTGGTAATGCTGCTTAATCATGTTTGTCCCTCTTCATCAGTATCAGCACGCAGGCCATCCCGGCGGTAAATATCACCGTGGTCTCCCCTAGCGTGTCATAGCCACGGTAATCAGCCAGCGTGGAAGTAACCACATTGGGAACATCCGTGTCCTCCAGAGTGTCCTCAATATATGTCGGCGATACGTGCATGTTGGCCGGCGCCTGAGGGTCGCCATGGCCCGGCAGCGCAGTAGTGGCATACAGCATCAGGGCAAAGAACAGGGCCATAATTATTATGCTAAGCCACTTCAATCTTCAGACCTCCGCCTCGTGTGGAACAATGCCACAACAAACAATACCCCGGTTACACCCGCCCCCAGCGATGCCTCCACAAAGGAAACATCAATCGCGCCCATCTGGGCGAACAGCAAAGCCACAAAGAAGCTGTACGCCGAAAGGGCCGCTACCGCGGCAAGCAGGTCACGCACAGAGAGGGCAATAATTGCGGAAACAATAAGGATAATCAGCAACCAGAAATCAATCTCCCAAATCATATCTTCTCCTCCCTCCCCTCAAATTTCACCAACCATCGCCCAAGCCGATGGCATTAACCTGATTTTTTGCCGCTATCCTTGCCGCCCTGTCCCTTTCTGGTCCACGGGGCCAGGCCGGTGCGGAGAGCAGCCCGCGATATGGCATGGGTCGCCGTCGGGTTGGCAATCAACACCAACAGCACGATGATAAGTATCTTTAAAGTGCTGAGGTGCCAGCCATTATAGATGGCCAATCCGGTGAGCGTCAGCATCGTCCCCAGAGTCTCAGACTTGCCCACCGCATGAACCCTGGAGTAGAAATCGGGGAAGCGGAGCAACCCCAAAGCGCTCACCGTCAAGAAGAAAGCGCCGGCAACCATCACCACTATAGACAAAATCCACATCAGGGCTTCTCCTTAACGCGGTCAAAATATTTACCCAGCACGATGATGACCACGAAGTTCAGCAGGGCATAAGCAATGGCGATATCAATGAACATGCTAATCCGCTCAAAGATAAAGCCTATCAAGACCAGCAAAATGAAACCGTTGGTGCCGACCAGCCCGGCAGCGATGAGGCGGTCAAATACGGTGCGGCCAACCGCCACCCGATAGAGACAGGCAGCAGTCAGCAGCGCAATGAAAATGGTGATTCCCAACAAGAAATAGCTCACTACTTAAGTTCCTCCAGCGAATATACCCACCTTGTCTCCGGCGGGTTTTCTTTCTCTTCCATATAAATTTTGGCCACCTTGTTCTGCATCACCGCGTCTACCAGGCCCTGTGCCAGCGGTGGCTGGAGGGTATGAACGATATATTCCCCATCTTCCAGGCTGACCGTAATCGTCCCCGGCGTTAAGGTGATTGAGTTGGCCAGTGTCACCTGCGCAATGCCTTTCTTCATGCCGGTGCGGAAGACGAGCAACGCCGGCTCAATTGGCATCTTGGGGTTAAGCACCAGAGATGCAACCTGGACATTAGCCATTATAATCTGGGAGACCAGCCATGGCAGATAGGCAAGAAAACGCAAATTATATGTCAGGATGGCGCGAATCTTAGGGTTGGCTCGCTCGCCATGGAGCAAAGCAGCATAACAGAGGTCATTGGTGAGGAAGGTTATCAGCGCTGCGGAAAGCGCCCCGATGATAATGTAACTGGTTTGGTAGTGGCCGGATAGTATTAGCCATAATGCGAAAAGGAGGAAAAACTGAATAACTACACTGCTTAATCTTCTATGCCAGCTCTCGGGGGCCTTGCCAAACTGCAAAGTGCCCCTCATCCGTTCTGGCGCTCCATGAAGAATACACTGAACATGGCATAGTTAATAGCGAGCACAGCTAGCATAAACCTATTGTCCTTTTACTTGATGAGAATGCGATAAGGCTTTCGTCTCTGCCAGTAAGCGCCGTTAAAACATGTTAGCCAGAAACATAATTTACCACTTTATGAGTTTTTAGTCAAGCATTTTCATCGCCATGCCTAGCCTGGCAAAATGTTATAATATTGTAATTATTTCAGCGCTAATTAAACGACTTCTCTACCGTGCACCGTTTAAAATCAGGGTGGACGCTCTCAAGGTGAAATACTGGCGCCACTAAGCAAACGGCCTGTATTATGATATAATATAGCTGAGTATATAGGGATGAATATCATCAGGCGCATGAAACATCTACTTGTGGAGAAAGGAGGCAATAGAATGGCTGGAATGACGAGAGCACAGGCGGGGAAGCTCCTGGCAAACGTATCCGAAGAATTTGTGTTCAGATGCCGTGATGGCCGCACCATCAAGAACATGAAGGAGCTAGCCGATACCCTCAG
>CAYWUK010000117.1:0-985 GCA_964461475.1 uncultured Dehalococcoidaceae bacterium | reverse complement strand
AAGAACGACTTCAGCAAGTGGGTGGGGGACATAATAACCGACCAGAAACTGGCAAGGGACTTGCAGAAGGCTACGAACAGGGCAGGAGCAGCAAAGAGCACCTCGCAGAGGATAGCTTTCCTGCGCAGCAAATTGAGTTAATGGCCCGCTGCTATACCATTCGTCACAGCACTGGAAGTAAGTCACAGGCGGAGGGATAGCCACAGCTTTGTGCTGCCGGACAGTCCTATGCTTATTGCTGCCTGTTACATTTTTCAAATTTTCCCCTTTAGCTTTATAAACGCCAAAAGTTACCTCAGCCCCTCTTTAAAACATCACGGTTCAGCCCTTGAAATAGCTCAGCAAATCGAAAAAATAGGATGGAAAGAATGGAAATAGAATACGGAGCAGAAGTAAGAGATAAAAATGGCAAGGTGCTGGGTAAGATAAACCGCGTGATTAGCGACATGTGGACGGGAGAGCCCAGCAAATTCAACGTCAGCACCGAGTTTGCCGATGCCGACCTCTTTTACTCAGTGAAAGACGTGGAAGAGTCCAAAGGGGAGGTAGTGAAGCTGAAAATTGCCTACGGCGAAGCGAATACGTTGGGGATACAATATGGGGCCACGGTAATTGACAAGAACGGAAAGACGATAGGCAAAGTTAATTATACTGTTAGCGACGTCCTCACTGGCGAAATCAGGAAGTTCAAAGTCGGCACGGATATTGCCGACGGCGATATAATCTTTTCAACAGAAGACGTGCTTGAAGCAACCCCCACGGAGATAAGGTTGAAAGTCTCCGTTGACGAACATAGATAAGACTATGGCCGGCAATCATCAGCGCCTGGAGGGAGTGATGTACCGCGCCACCGTCATTGCGGCGAAAATAAGCCCTACCATGAAGCCGATAGCCGCGATAAAGGAGAGCAAATGGCGCAGGCTAGTTGGCGGGAAATCAAAGATATTGACAAGTATGACCAGCGAGTTGGCCAATAGCAATGCCG
>CAYWUK010000116.1:0-5644 GCA_964461475.1 uncultured Dehalococcoidaceae bacterium | reverse complement strand
GCTATCCCCAGTTGATGGACAGCCTCGCTACAAAGTTAATGGCCTTGCCAGGCGAGACCATTGTCCATCCCGGCCATGGCCCGGATACCACCATTGACGCAGAAAGACAAAGCAACCCCTTTTTACGAGGTTAATGCTTGCGAAAAAAGAAGCGGGAGTCATATTCCCGCTTCTATCGTTCCCAGCTCGTAATGGAGTCAGCTTATATCCCTCTCCAGCTTTCCCAACCGCTCCTCAAGGTCTTTCTGCCGCATGACGAGGGTCAGGTCGCTGCGCGTCCTTTCCAGGACGCCGCGAACCATATCCGTGGTGCGCCTCAGCCCGCCGGTTATGGCGTCGGGGAAGTCCATAGTGACCAGGACATTGTAAATATCATCCATATAAGAAAGCAATTCTTCGCCACGGGAGAAGTCGCCCCGCCTCATGCTGTCCAGCAGGTAGCGGCGCAATTCACCTACCGCCTCGCCCAGCCCATTTAAGTAAGCGGCAACCTCAACCCCAAGCTCGGCCGGGCCTGGCAGTCGCTTTCCCGTCACCAGGGCGATAAAGGCACCACCTTCGGCAAGCTCTTTCTGAGCATCGCGGATGAAACCGGCGCTGTTCAATTCATTATAGGCGGCAACCGCTTGCTCAGCCTCATTGAGCAGTCCGCTCGCCGACTGAAGCAACTCCGCGGCCTGCTCAAACTCCTGGCGGTGCACCGCACGGATGGCCCGGCTGCAATACATGATGGCTTCGCGGCTCAGCGGCAAGACCTTCTCCCTGGCCGCATCCTTGGCTGTCAGGGTTTGCCGTATTTCCTCAGCAATAGGCTCAAGATTATCAGTCATTCGCTTTACCTCAACCTGGCCAGCAATTCCTTTTCTATGGCGTAAAGGACGAAGCGGGCTTTCTTGAACTTATCTATATCCAGCCCGGTGCCGCGCATCTTGGCCAGCTCCTCCAATACCCTCAGCGCCTCCTGTATCCGGCGCGAGTTGGCCATTGCCGTCCCGGGCAGGTCTCTTTCTCTATCCTTGTCGTCCACCTCAAGGTAAGCGCCAACGTCGCCTGCCGAGTCGCGGGCCTGCAGCAGCTGTCTCTGAAAAACGTCATCAATATTTAATATCTCGTGCCGCATGTTCTTCAGCCGCTGCGTTAAGACAGCATCATTAAGCATCAGGCGAGCCAACTCCTCAAGGACGCGGAGCCCTTCGCCGATGCGGTTCAGATTGGCATCAATGATGCGCAGTACTTCACTTTGCGTTGTCGCCACGTTGACCTCGGTGGTTAATTCTAGCACAGCCAATACACAGGGTAAAGCGGGAATGATTTCACGGTTCGCCTACCGCGTTCTCAATGACTTCAATGCGCGATATTTTATCTCTATGGTCAAGCTCTATCGCCACCACATCTATACGCCATGATGCCGGCATGTCTTCGTGCTCCTGACGGTAACGGGCGGCGGCCGTCCTTAACTTCGCCATCTTGGCCGGGGTGATTGACTCCTCGGGAGTGCCGAATTCGCTGCTCCTCCTGGTGCGCACCTCAACGAAGACCAGCGCACCCTTATGCCTGGCTACAATATCAATTTCCCCCTCGCGGCAGCGGTAGTTAGACTGTAAAAGATAGTATCCCCGCTTTTTCAGGAAGTCCGCGGCAAGCTTTTCCCCCAGGATGCCGACATCTCTGCGTTTCATATCTCCCGGCAAACTCTTTCCCTCACCGGCCGGAAAGAACGACGATGTATGGCACATGGCCCGAGCCTGCTCAGGCAGGAAAGGTGTGCTTCCGTGCCATAGCCCTTGTGCTGCGCCAGGCCATATCCAGGATAAACCCCATCAAGCTCCACCATCATGCGGTCGCGAGTCACCTTGGCCACGATGGAGGCACAGGCGATGGAAAGGTTGAGGCTATCCCCATCAACCATTCCCTTCTGTGGCAGAAGCACCTCCGGCAGACGTATATAGTCAATGAGGAGATACTGAGGAGATGGGAAAAGCTGTTCAATGGCGAATTTCATCGCCAGCCGCGTGGCCTTAGCTATTCCCTGGGCATCTATCACCTCTGGGCCACAGGCGCCGACTCCCGTGGCGATGGCAGCCTCGCGTATATGCTCAGACAGGAACTCGCGCATCCGCGGGCTTAACTGCTTGCTGTCGCGCACCTGCTTTACCCAGGCGCCCTTTATTTTGCGAGGCATAATCACCGCCGCCGCCATCACCGGCCCGGCCAGCGCCCCCCGGCCCACCTCATCCACACCAGCAACCAGGCGATAACCCTGCACCGCGAGCAACCTCTCCTCGGCGGACGATGGACGCTGGTGGTTATTCATTATAGATTTAACCTCAGAACATGTAATGAAACATCAAATCCAGGCGGCCGTGTTTTATGAGATACATGCCGGAAAAGCGCATAACCCGGCGCACCTGCTCGCGGTAGCCCGCCGCGTAGCAGGGAGTCTCGCATTTCTTGCACATCGGCTTAGGGTCATAGGGGCAGAGGAGCAGCTTCACTATGCCGTGGCTGAGAAGTTTGCCGCAGTCCTCACACAGCATCGGCTCCGCGCCGTTAAGCGCCCGGCGCAGCTTGGGGTTCTGCAAAGAAAAGGCCTCTTTATCCTCCCCCCGGTGGTTCTCCCGGCAATAGATGGAGATGAAGCCGCTCAACACCTTTAAGTCCCTGGCCTTCTTGGCGTCAAGCCTATCCAGTATCTTGGACATCGTTCCCTTAAAGCAACTGCCTTACCCGCTGCCAGATAATGCCCGCTATCTTCTCTCTGCTCTGCGCAGCATCCAGCACCAACCAGCGCCCAGGCTCGGCAGCCGCCAGCTTCAGATAGCCCTCGCGCACCCTGCGGTGAAATGCCACATCTTCCTTTTCAAAACGGTCTGGCTTCTTCCCTTGTTTGCGCTTGAGCCCTTCCTCAACCGATATGTCCAGCAGCACCGTAAGGTCTGGCTTAAGACCCATAGTGCCGCCATCGTTGGCCGACTTCACCGATGGCAAATCAAGCCCCCGCCCGTAGCCCTGATAAACGGTGGTGGAGTCGGCATAGCGGTCGCAGATGACCACCTTCCCGCTTTCCAGCACAGGCCTGATTACCCCGGCGACAAGCTGAGCGCGTGAAGCATTGAACAGCAACAGCTCAGCCAGGGGGGATATTTGCGTATCACGAGCCCATTTCAGCAGCCGCGCTATCCTCTCGCCGAGCGCAGTCCCGCCGGGCTCATGGGTCAAAAGCGCCGGGACGGCCAGCCCGGACAGCTTTCTATACAGCGCCCTGGCCTGCACGCTCTTTCCCGAGCCTTCCCCACCCTCAAAGGTTATGAATAAAGACATGGCCTAGACCTTAGCCTCCGCCCGGTAAATCCTCACCCTCCTGTTAGGCTCCTTGCCGGTGCTCTGCGAAGACAGGGCGTTTCTCTCGGCGATGAGGTGCTGCAGGCGGCGTATGTAGGCGCTCTGCGGGCTCAGCATAACCGATTCCTCGCCGCTCTCTATTTCTTCCACGGCCTGCTCAGCTTCATTGATGGCCATCTGGGCATAGCCCAGTTTATCCGCACGGGCCATGGGATAGATATTATTCAGCAGCTGCCTTACCTGATGAGGCGTGCTGCTCTTGAGTACATAGATGGACAGGCCGGCGGCCTCGGCTTCCTTCACCTTCTGCGGCCTGCGCCGATAGTAGTTCTTAGATGTCACAAAAAGGCTGGCATCATGCAGCTTATCAACCGTATTCAGCCTTATATGCATCTCCTTCGCCGCCTGTTCCAGCCTTCCCCGGTTGACGCCGAAGAGGAAAACCCTGGGGGCCTCATCCGCCTTCTGTTCCTGCCTTTTTTCCCCCACAGGTTTCTTAGCAGGAGCATGCGGCGCTGTTTTCTCAACCCTGACCTCCCCCGATTCGTCCAGCCAGCGCACTTCGGTGGCAGCGGGCTGTCCGCGCAGGATTACATCCACCGCCTCACCAACATCGGGGTGAATGGCCACCTTGTCCCATTCCTGTATCTCAACCACGATATCAAAGGTGGGCGGCGATCTACGCTCCAGTATGGACTTCTGCGTGCCCCTTCGCTTGGCCTCTTCGTCGCCCAGGGTCACCGACTGTATGCCGCCGATGAGGTCGGACAGAGTGGGATTCATCATCAGGTTTTCCAGAGTGTTGCCGTGCGCCGTGCCGACGAGCTGGACTCCCCGCTCGGCGATGGTGCGCGCCGCCTGGGCTTCAAGCTCGGTGCCGATTTCGTCAATGACGATGACCTCGGGCATGTGGTTCTCCACGGCTTCAATCATCACGGCGTGCTGCTGGTTGGGGGTGGCTACCTGCATGCGCCGGGCGTGTCCTATGGCCGGGTGGGGTATATCGCCATCGCCGGCAATTTCATTTGAGGTATCCACGATGATAACCCGCTTCTTGAAATCGTCAGCCAGCACGCGGGCTACCTCGCGCAGCATCGTCGTCTTGCCCACGCCGGGGCGACCGAGCAGCAGCACGCTCTTGCCCGATTCAACGAGGTCCTGGATTATCTTTATGGTGCCGAAGACGGCCCTGCCCACGCGGCAGGTCAGGCCGACAATGCCCCCCTGGCGATTGCGAATGGCGGATATACGGTGCAGGGTGCGCTCAATGCCAGCGCGGTTGTCCCCGCCGAAGCTGCCGATACGGGCGACCACATAATCGATGTCCTGCTCGTCAACCTCTTTTGAGCCGAGCGCCACCTCATGCTGGAGGAAACGCGCTTCAGGGACGCGCCCCAGGTCCAGGACTACCTCCAGCAGCTCGCTGACGTCCTTCTGCCGGCGCAAGGTCTGGCGGATGTGCGTTGGCAAAATATCCAGCAGAGCATCCAGGTCGTCTGTAATTACCTTCTGCAAAGGCCCCTCCAAAGTGCGCCTGGATTTACTTTTTACCCGCCACGATATCAAGAAAATAGCGGTGAAACCTGAGGTCATCGGTCAGTTCAGGATGGAAAGCCGCGACCAGTATCTTCCCCTGCCTGGCAGCAACAACAGTGCCATCATCCAGCCTGGCCAGTATCTGCACATTGCCATCCACACATTTAATAAGCGGGGCGCGGATGAACACGCCGTGAAACGGCTCTTTCCCCAGCGCAGGTATTGAAAGCTCAGTCTCAAAGCTCTCCCTCTGCCGACCGAATGCATTGCGCTCAACCTGTATGTCTATCAAACCAAGAGGCTCAGGATAGGAAGCTGCGCCCTTTTTAGCTAAGAGTATCATGCCGGCGCAGGTGCCGAATATGGGCAGGCCATCCTGGCCGAGGCTTTTTATCTCGCCCACCAGCTTATAGTCGTGCATCAGCTTGCTTATGGAAGTGCTTTCCCCGCCAGGAATGATTAGCCCGTCCAATCCCCCCAGTTCCCTGGGCAAGCGGACGGGCGCAGCCTCCACTTCTAAACGACGCAGTACCGAAATATGTTCAGCAAAGGCTCCTTGCGAGGCAAGGACGCCAATCTTCATATTACCATCCTCTTTGCGCCAGCAGTTCTTCGGTGGGTATTTGCTTTATATCCAGGCCGGGCATGGCCTCTCCCAGGTTCTTGGATACTTCGGCGATGATTGCCGCATCTTTGAAATGCGTGGTGGCCTTGACGACGGCCTTGGCCCTGACCGACGGGTTGCTGGACTTGAATATGCCAGAGC
>CAYWUK010000115.1:0-5692 GCA_964461475.1 uncultured Dehalococcoidaceae bacterium | reverse complement strand
CCCCAGGGTGGTAAGCTGTGTCCCCCTGTGGTGGTTTCCCGAAGAGCCTGCCCCAGAGCATGGCTGCTTTGGGCCGAATATCAACGCCATAATTTCCACGGGGCCGCCTTACGACCCGATAACTATGAACTACCAGATGCGGGCCTTGCTGTGCCGGGTGGGGAAGGTAGCTACGTAGCCGGTGGCTCTTTTAACAGGTAAATCCTCTCTTTCACCTTCACCAGGTCAGGGTTCAGGCATTCGCCTGGCGTATAAACGATGGAAATCCCGTTTTCCCTCAAAAAGACGGTGTCGCGGCAGCCATTATCCAGGAACCTGGTTGCCTCTAAGTCCATATCGGTGGGTGCGTTGTGTACCCGCGTATAGATGTATTTGCCGGTGATGGCGGTAAAGGCAGTGCCCTTGTCCGGGTCCAGGATTGCCTTCTGATAGCCCTCGCCCACGTTCTGTTTAATCCAGACAAAGGCCTTATAATCTGTATCATCGATGCTATGGTAGTAAGTGGTGTTATAGCGGGCGGGGATGGCTATCGCCAGCGTTATGGCGATGATGGCCAGGCACAATGCCCTGCCGATGTTTTGTGTGATGATGGGCAATCCTGGTCGGCCGGCGGAACCTCCCGACAACTTGAAATTATAAATCCCCATCAACCCTGCCCCGGCAATGATGCCCAGCATCAGCATCATGAACATCAGTCCCCGCTCATATAGTATTGAGATGCCGTAATGGAAGGAAAAGAAGGTCACCAGCACCGCCAGCAAGGCGAGCAGGCCCAATGCCAGGCCATAGTTCTTCTTCCCTCCTCTTAGCGCCAGCAGGAAGGTGCCCAGGATGCCAAGCGCGACGGGGATATAGCCGTAGGAATCTATGACGCGCGGCAGGTTGACGTAATCTGGGAGGGGCTGTGATGTGAGCAGGTTCCTTCCCGTTGACAGCAGCAGGCCGAATATCCAGGGGAATGGCGCCAGGAAGGGGATGGCCAGGGCGAGGGATATGCCCAGGCTGTGCCTGAAGTTGCCCTTTATGTTGAGCAGTATGTAGGGCACGAGGACGATGACCAGACACAGCGCGGAAGGGGCGTGTATCAAGAGCAGGTGACAGGTGAATATGAAGAGCACCAGGTAGCTCCATATGGTCTTGAAATTAAAGGCGACAAATAGGGATAGGGGTATAAAGAGCAGCCCCATAGACAGGGGTACCAGAAAGGCCGGGCCGAGGATGCCGATACTGGTTGGTATCAGGCAGACGAAGAAGGCCGCCCCCCAGCCAAACCCCTCACGCTGTGCCATGATGTAAGTGGCTAGCGTGGTCATAATCAGGATAATGCCGGGGAAGTAGCGGTAGATATCTATCCAGGGTATGCCGCTGATGCTCTGGAAGACCCCCCAGAAAACGTGGAAGCCCACCTCCAGGCTGGTGCTTATCCCTAAATAAGATTCCCCGTGAAATGGTTCAAGGTAGGGGATGCTGCCGGTCTTCAGCACAGCCTCGGAGTAGGCCATGTGGAGCCATTCATCGGTATGTAGCGGATAGAGGTAGCCCGTGTGCGGGATAAAGGCGATGTAGAATGCCAGGGCCATTACTGGCAATAGCAAGAAGGCAGATTTAGTCAGCCTGGCATCGTTCATATCCATGGGCTGTCCAGCAGGTCATCTTTCGCCGCTATATTCAAAAATCTTAACGTCCGGCACGACACCTACATCGTGCTGTACGGTGCCGGCGGCTGAAGAATGGACCAGCTTGTAGTCTTTCAGCGCCTCCAGAGGCACCGGGCTGACGAACGGGCTGTTGCCGATAATCCTCAGGTTGGGGGAATCCTGGCTGGCAATATAGTCGGCTGCTTCCTTGTAGGTGTCGAAGGTCTTGATATCGGTGATTTGCTTTACCGCCATGCCCCCTGCGTTGACCACATCATACGTGGCCACGTAGGTGTTTTCGGGTATCACCGCTTGGCCGTCAAAGTTATACAGCCGCACGCAGAAAGTCCGGTAGTATTCCGGATAGTAAAGGCGTATCGGCACCAGCTGCCCCTGGTTGATTACCACGTATGTGTCAACGAATTCCGTTTGCTGGCGATTGGCCCACTGAGTAATCGCCCAGAATTTGGATATGGTTGTGTCGTTGTCCAGCAGTAAGTAGTCCGAGTCCAATTCGCGCAATATTTTTATGGCTGAATCTTCGTCATTGGCTAAAAAGGCGTTGGCCACGAGGGTTATCAGCACAGGGTCCTGGCCCGGATTGACGTTGGGCACGCGGTGGGCGATTCTGGTAATCCAGTATCCATAGTCCCACCAGGCTGTCACCCCGTAGAAAGACTCCGGGTAGTTATATCCTTCTTTTTTTGGCTGGATTGCCTGGAGGAGTTCATCTACGCTGGTTTCCGGCGTAAACCGTATGTAGTGTTGCTGCGCAGGCGGTTTGTCCAGGCCATAATAAACATCAGGGTTGTTGAATGGCTCCGGGGTGTTTTCCTTCATCCAGACGAGGCTGCTCTGCCATGCATCAGTAGGCGCGAAGCGCGCCTGTTTGCCGACGGTTATCGCTTGCGGCACATCGGGCACGAAGACCAGCGCCAGCACGATGACCGCCGCCATGACGGCGAAGAGGTATTTTGTCCCGTAAAATTCCTCCTTGTGCTCCTTCCCTGGCTTTGGCTCTTTGCCTGCTTGTGCCCGCGCTATTCCCATTGCCTTCATCATTTGTTCCTTTAATTCGGCGGCATTTGCCCTCTCCGAGACGTAGTCGGCGAGCGAGGCTATCAACCTGATGAACAGCCAGGAGAAGTAGCCGGTGAGCAGGGCGACATTGACCGCGAAGTAGTAGGCGAAGCGGCGCTGCCCAAGGGTCGCCAGCAGTATCAGCAGGCACCAGACCAGCATGAAGATTTTTTCGGCGGTGAAGAACCCGGCCAGGTTTTTGCCGGCAAAGTCCATCTTCCCCATTATTTTCAGAATCATTGAATAGAGCAGGTATATTAAGACAGCCGCAAGAATAACCATGCTGATGTAGATGCCAGCGGTGAAGTTGCCCCAGGCTACCGCATTGGAAAACTGGGTTCCGGGGAAGAAGAGAGGCTGCATTTCGAGGGTGGTGGTGAGGGGATTGCCCGCCGGGCTGAGGATGCTTAGCTGGCCCATCGTTAGCTGGAAGAATTGAGGGTTGACAAGATAAAAGGCGCCCAGCCCAGCCCCGAGCAAGGCAAGCAGGGTTAACGGGTAATAGGCTGGCCTCAGTCCTTTAGCCTTCATCAACCAGGAGATAGCGGCCAGGACTATGGGGAGTATCAGGGCGCCGAACATGGCCAGGGTATAAAGCCCGCTGGGCGAATAAGGGATGAAGATTACCGCAGCGATGAGCATGACGATAATGCCGACTATGGCCAGATAGTCGCTGGACTTGCGCCTGAGGTGGTCAACGACGAACTGGACCGCCAGATACAGGGCGATGATGAAGATAAAGAGCAAAGCTCCAATCCAGGTAAACAGGTATATTACTAGGAAGATGCCGCAGAGGAGGCTGTAAATGAGCGGCCTGGCGGCTTTTGCCCAGTCCCGTCGTTTGAGGTCGCCGAAGGTTAGCTGCCTTTGTCTGGCTTCCTTTAGAGCCATGATGAGGAACAGGACGACCGTGGTGGTGAATAGTGTCTCGGCAACGTGCTGGTCGGTGAAGCCAAGGATTGACCTGCCGAGAAATTCGCCGGGCATTATTGAGATTAAGGCAGCCGAGAGCACGCCGGCCCATCGGTTGAAAAGCGCCTTGCCGATGAAGTAAACGGGGATGATGGTCAGGACGCCCAGCACCACCGGGAAATAGACGCCGATGATATCAATGGTGTGATCGCTCGGTGAGCCGAGGCCGATAGCCCAGATGATGCTGGAGAGCAGCCAGTTAAAGAAGTGAACGCCGCCCACCCCGGAGTCGTTGGGGTAGAGGGAATAAGGGTCAAACATGGTGAGGTGAGGGAAGTTATGCACCATATTGTCAACCAGGCGCATCTGGTAATAAGCGTCAATCCCGGTGAACTTTATCCATCCCTTGCTGAAGACCTGGTCCCAGGGGAAGTAGATTCGCAGGTATAAGGCGATGCCGACGAATATGACCAGCAGCACGCCGATGAGGAGCTTTCCGGAGGATTTATTTGCGAGCATTTTTGTCCTCCTAAACAATGACTGCGGTTAAATCGTCCGAATATGTTATAATTGCTATAATTCTATAACAATTAAACTGACAATGCTACAAGCTGAAGATTGGGCATTAATCTCTGTGACTCTGCATCCTGGAGAATTTGCTGAATGAAGATTGCCGTTGTGCTTGGTACCCGCCCTGAGATTATCAAAATGGCGCCGGTGATAAGGGAAATGGAGAAGGGCGGGGACGATTTCTTCATACTTCATACCGGCCAGCATTACTCATACAGCATGGACCGCGTCTTCTTCGAGCAGCTTAGGCTCCCCCAGGCCGATTATAATCTGGAGGTTGGCTCCGGTTCCCACGCCGTGCAGACGGCAAAGATACTCAGCGGCGTGGAAAAGATCTTGCAGGAACGGAAAGCTGGGCTCGTCCTGGTGGAGGGCGATACCAATTCTGTGCTCGCCGCTTCCCTGGCGGCGGTCAAGCTTCAGGTGGAGGTGGGGCATGTTGAGGCCGGCTTGAGGAGCTATGACCGGCGTATGCCGGAGGAGATAAACCGCATTCTGACCGACCATTGCTCCGACTATTTATTCGCCCCCACCGATAAAGCCAGGCAAATCCTGATGGGCGAAGGCCTGGCCAAGGAGAAAATTTTTATTACGGGAAACACCATAGTCGATGCCGTGCAGCAGAACCTGGATATAGCCAGGGGGCGAGGCAATGCGCTGAGCGCCCTGCACCTTAAGCGGGGGGAGTATTTCCTGGTCACCCTGCATCGCGAGGAGAACGTTGACGACCCGGCCAGGTTTCGCTCAATCCTGGACGGGCTGGACAAGGTGGGCGAAGAGTTCCATCTGCCGCTGGTTTACCCCATCCATCCCCGTTCCCAGAAGAGAATGGGCGAGTTCAACCTCGCCCCGCGAAACCTTACGCTGATTGACCCGGTGGATTTCCTGGGCTTCCTTCAGCTTGAGAGCAGCGCCAGGCTCGTCCTTACCGATTCCGGCGGCGTCCAGGAAGAAAGCTGTATCCTGCGCGTTCCCTGCGTTACCCTCAGGGATAATACGGAGAGGCCTGAGACGCTGGAGGTGGGTGCGAGCATCCTCGCCGGCGCCACTCCGGAGAAAATCCTGGAGTGCTCGCGGACTATGCTCGGCAGGAAAAACGACTGGCCGAACCCCTTTGGCGACGGCCGGGCCGGCGAGAGAATCCGTAAAATAGTAACAGGAGGGCACTGATGGCTAAGATACTGGTTAGCGGAGGGCTTGGCTTTATTGGCTCGAACCTCGTCCCTGAGCTGAGGCGGAGAGGGCATGACGTGTGGGTGTGCGACCTGTTGCAGTCGGAGGGGCCGAATTACATACGCTGCGACGTTGCCAAGTACCGCCAGCTTGAGAGGATATTCGACGGACACGATTTTGACTACGTTTATCACCTCGCCGCCGAATATGGCCGCTGGAACGGCGAAGACTATTATGAAAACCTCTGGATGACCAATGTCATCGGCACCAAGAACATGCTTCGCATTCAGGAGAAGAAGCATTTCCGCATGATATTCTTC
>CAYWUK010000114.1:0-5970 GCA_964461475.1 uncultured Dehalococcoidaceae bacterium | reverse complement strand
GCTTGAGGGAGTGACCCTGGCATACGTCGGCGATGGCAACAACGTGGCCAACAGCCTGCTCCTGGCGGCTTCGCTTACGGGGATGAATTTCAGGATTGCTTCTCCCCGCAACTATAGCATTAAAGACCAGATTTTAAATACGGCAAAGTGCTATGCCGCCGATAGCGGCGCGGAAATATTCTGCAGCGAAGACCCGCAGCTGGCCGTCCGTGGGGCAGATGTCATCTATACCGATGTATGGGCGAGCATGGGCCAGGAGAGCGAGGTCGAGCAGCGGCGCAGGCTGTTCGCCCCTTACCAGATGAACCGCGAGCTAATATCTCTGGCCAAGGAAGACGCCGTCCTGATGCATCCCCTGCCCGCTCACCACGGCGAAGAGGTGGCGGAAAACATTTTGGATAGCCCTCAATCGGTGGTTTTTGACCAGGCCGAAAACAGAATGCACATGCAGAAGGCCTTGCTGGCATTGATGCTTGGCGGCCTGGAAATACCGCTGGTCGGTTAGCAATAGAGAGTGGCAACCAAATGCTAAAGAACGTAGTTAACTGGGGCTGGTGCCCCGCTTTAATAACGGCGATAGCGGTACTTGGCACCGTATTTGCCTGGCCGATTGAAATCATGGTTCCGGTGCTTATTGTAGTACTCGGCATCGGCCTGGTGGTGGCGATAATCAACGCCAAGAGAAGACAGCTGGAGCTTTCCGTGCTCAGGCTCAACCAGCTGGCCGACTACTTCAACCGCCGCTTCATGGGCAACTCATCCCTATCCATCTTCACCCTCATAGACAATCTATACAGCATCGAAAACCCGAAGCTGTGGGAATGGGCAAGAGCCTGCGATATGTCGGGGCGCATCTTCAACGACTGGAGCAGCAGTTTCGCTGTCAGGCTGGAGAGCGACTCCACCGCCAAAAAATCGGTGGCGCACCTGCGCACCTGCCTGAACGAACTGTGGGCAATAAACAGCCACTATTATGAATTTATTGACCAGTTCCATGAGGCATTGAAGGCCGTTGAAACCTCGCGGGAAATAACCGACCAGTACAACCGCCTGGCCATGGAATATAATGCCTTCGTTCAGGACTTCCGCGACAATATCGCCGCGCTCAGGAAGGTGGTAAAGACCGCGGTTGACCCCCCCAGTGTCAAGCTGGCCAAAGAGCTGGCTATGATAAGATAAAAGGGATGGTCGCTATTAAAGCACTATGCTGTTAAAAGGACCCCAAATGGATTGCAAAATGTCTAAGCTGGGCATATATAAACCCATAGTGGCCATTGTGGGCAGACAGAATGTGGGCAAATCAACCTTGCTCAACCGCCTGGCGGGAAAGCCGCTCGCTATCGTGGAGGACTTGCCGGGAACCACCCGCGACCGCGTATTTGCCAATATCGCCTGGCAGGGCCTTGAATTCGCCATGATTGACACCGGAGGGCTGGAGCTTAAGGTAGATTCCACCGTTGCCCATGGCATCATGGAGCAGATACAAGCTGCCATTGCCGAGGCCGATGTCATCATCTTCCTGGCCGATGCTAAAGATGGGGTGACGCCATCGGACCTGGACGTGGCCGACTTGCTTCGCCGCGCCGATAAGCCTATAGTATTAGCAGTGAACAAAGCAGATAATGCCAGGCTTGAGGCCGCGGCTGTTGAATTTTATCAATTAGGACTGGGAGACCCGCTGGCAATAAGCGCCCATCATGGCCGGGGCACAGCCGAGCTCCTGGATAAAATCGTCGCCCTGCTCCCAACCCCCCAACCAGTAGAGGTTGAAGCCAAAGCAATCAAGATTGCCATCGTGGGCAGGCCCAATGTGGGCAAATCAATGCTGCTGAACGCCATAGTGGGAGACAGGCGGGCTATCGTTGACGACGCCCCGGGCACCACCCGCGATGCCCTGGACACGCTGTTTGACTTCGATGGTCAGAATGTGCTACTTATTGATACTGCTGGCATCAGGCGGCGGGGGCGGATAGAGACCGGAATAGAGCAGTACAGCGTGCTCCGCGCCCTGCGCGCAATTGACCGCGCCGATATTGCCCTGCTCGTCCTGGACGCTTCTGAGGCGGTAACGGCGCAGGATACGCATATCGCCGGCTATATACAGCAAGCCGCCAAGGGCATAGTACTGATATTAAACAAATGGGACATGGTAGAAGATAAGAACACAGCCGAATGGTCAAGGCACATCAGGGACCATTTCAGATTTATGGCCTATGCGCCAGTGCTTTTCACCTCGGCCAAATATGGCCAGGGGGTGGGAAATATCATCCCCCAGGCCAAGCAGGTACACCAGGAAAGGTTCAAGAGGTTATCCACCGCCATGGTAAACAACGTCGTGCAGAAGGCGGTAGCCGACCACAGTCCGCCGCGGGTAAACAATAAACAGCTAAAGATACTATATGCCACGCAGGCAGAGGTCAACCCGCCAACCTTCGTCCTATTTGTCAACAATACCAAGCTAGTCCACTTCTCTTATCAACGCTACCTTGAGAACGAATTGCGCCAGTCATTCGGCTTCAGCGGCACACCCATCCGCTTAATTCTGAAAGCCAGGAGCGAACCATGATAACCATGTTGTATATTGCCGTAGCAGCAATTGGCTACATACTCGGCTCTATCCCCTTTGGCCTGCTGGTAGGTAAGCATATGGCCAAGACCGATATCAGGCAAACAGGCAGTGGCAAGACAGGAATGACTAATGTGCTGCGCACAGCCGGCAAGAAGGCAGGCGCTATAGTTTTGATTCTTGATTTAACGAAGGGCGCGTCGGCGGTATTAATCGCGGGGTTGATATTCAGCGGCGATTATCTGCCAGGGGATGCGGGCAGCCTGCTGTGGATGTCAAGGAGCGCACAGGTTTTAGCTGCTTTAGCCGCTGTAGCTGGACATAGCTGGCCGATATTCGCCAGATTCAAGGGAGGAAGAGGTGTCGCCACCTTTTTCGGTGGGCTGGTCGCCCTGTGCCCGCCGGCAGCGCTATTCGGCGGGGAGCTGCTCATAATCGGCGCCGGCCTGACCAGATATATGTCTCTGGGCTCAATTGCCGGGGCGGTAGGGGCTTATGCCATACTGGTGCCCCTCACCATTATCAATGGATTTCCCATAGTCTATCTGATTTACGCCCTCGTAGGTGCAATATTTATAATTTACATGCACCGTGACAATATAAACAGGCTGCTGAACGGCAAAGAACGCAAGCTCGGCGAAAGGGCTGAAACAGCCAGCGCCGCCTCATCCGGCAACAATAAATAACATGTATCCTCTTGAATAACGTGAGCTAAACATGGACAAGATTGCCATCATTGGTACCACTAGCTGGGGGATAACATTGGGACTACTGCTCGCCCATAAGGGGATGCAGGTAAGCCTCTGGGCGCGCACGGAACGAGAGGCCAATAAACTGAGAAAGAGCGGGCCAGACCAGGCACGTTTTCCCGGCGTAACCTTCCCTGCCGAGATATCTATTACCAGGCACCTGGACGAAGCCATGGCCGACGCCAAAGCGCTAATTCTGGCAATACCCTCACAATCAATGCGGCAAAATATAGAACTGGCATCAAGCTACCTTACCAAGTCCATGCTGATAATAAGCGCCGCCAAGGGCCTGGAAATTGGCAGTGGCAAGCGCATGTCGCAGGTTATCGCTGAAGTGATAGACCCCCACTTCAGCCCCCACATATGCGTTATCTCCGGGCCCAACCTCTCCCGGGAGATTGTTCAGAACCTGCCCGCCGCCACGGTGGTCGCTGCCGAAGATAGAAGCACCGCCAGAAGAGCCCAGAAGCTGCTGACTACCCCCAACCTGTGCGTTTTTACGAATTCAGACGTTATCGGCGTAGAGCTGGGAGGAGCATTAAAAAATATCATAGCCCTCGGCGCTGGCATAGCCGATGGACTTGGCTACGGAGATAATGCCAAAGCCGCCTTCGTAACCAGGGGACTTACGGAGATTACCGCAATCGGCGTTGCCCTGGGGGCAAACCCCCTCACCTTCTCCGGCCTGGCTGGACTGGGAGATGTAATCGCCACCTGCACCAGCACCCTGAGTCGCAACCACTACGTGGGGGCGGAACTGGCCAAGGGACGCTCTCTTACGGATATTATAGATTCAATGACGGAGGTAGCCGAGGGAGTGCCTACCACCCTCGTCGTGCGCAACATAGCCCAGCAGCTCGGCCTGGAGATGCCCATCACCGAAAAGCTCCATCAGGTGCTGTACGAAAACGCCGACCCCAAACAGGCGGCGATAGAGCTGATGGGGGGCGATATCCGACATGAACTGGCCGGACGCAAATGGAGGCTATTCTCTCTTTTCCGACGGCGCAGGCGACCTGCCGCTACCTAGCCGCCCTTGTCGGGAAACATGGTCTTTGACAGCTCTTCAAGCAGCTCCCGCTGCCGCTTGGTCAGCGATTCAGGAGTCATCACCAGCAATTTGACTAGTTGGTCACCATTTCCTCTTTTGTGCAGATGGGGAACGCCCTTATCCTTCAGTCGAAATACCCTGCCCGTCTGGCTGCCCGCCAGAACCTTGAGCGAAGTTTTGCCATAAAGGGTAGGCACTTCCAGCTCAGCGCCCAGGGCAGCCTGGGCAAAGTTTATCGGCAGCTCAAAGAGCACATCATCGCCCTCCCTGGTGAAAAAGTCGTGCTTCTTCACCGTCAGCATAACATACAGGTCGCCCGAGGGACCGCCCTTCACCCCAGCGTTACCCCCGCCGCTGAGCCTTATCCCAGAGCCATCATCAACGCCTGCGGGTATCCTCACCGATATAGTGCGCTTCTGCTTCTCCGTCCCGTTGCCATGGCAATGCTGACACGGCTCGGCGATAATCCTGCCCTCTCCCTGGCACTTATCGCAGACGGCGGCATTGATGAACTGCCCGAATATGCTGCGCTGGACGCGGCGCACCTGACCGCTGCCGTCACATGTGGAGCAGGTAACAGGCTTGCTGCCTGGCTTGGCGCCTGGGCCATGACATACGGAGCATGCCTCTATCCGCGCTATATTTACTTCCTTTTCGCAGCCCAAAGCGGCCTCTTCAAAGGAGATATTGAGGTTGTAGCGGAGGTCAGCGCCTCGCTGTGGCGCACGACGTGTGGCGGTGGCTGTGCCGCCGAAGAAAGCCTCAAAGATATCGCCGAGGCCGCCAAAGCCAAAATCAAACCCCTCAAAACCACGCCCAAAGGCCCCCTCGGCCCCACCGTGCCCCCAGCGGTCATAGGCGGCACGCTTATTAGCATCCGAAAGCACTTCGTAAGCTTCGTTTATTTCCTTGAACTTTTCCTCGGCGCCGTCCTCGCGGTTGCGGTCAGGGTGATATTGAAAAGCCAGCTTCCGAAACGCGCGCCTGATTTCTTCATTAGTGGCATCCCTGCCTACATCCAGAACATCGTAATAATCACGCTTCACTACCATAACAACAAAAACCTCAGCAAAGAACTGTCAATTATATGATACTAGCGAGGATAAATGCCTGTCAACAAAGCTACTACCTAGGCAGGAAGCAAAAAAAGGCGGCTTACCCTTCGGCGGGCATGGTGCCGCCATCTTGCAAATACGCCTCGTCCAGATAACCCTGCAGGATTAGCGCCGCGGCTACGGCATCATGTCTTATCTTGCCTGACTTCCCGACTTCCTGCATCAGGCGCTTGGCCGATACAGTTGATAAACGCTCATCCCGGAACTCCGCGGGGACTTCGGTGCGGCTGCGCAGTTTCCTGGCGAAATCCTCCACCTTCTGCGCCTGCACGCCGATGCTGCCATTCATCGAGCGCGGCAGGCCGATTATTATCTTCTCAACCTGATTCCGCCTGATGATATCAACGATGGCAGCTATGGCCTCTTCTTCGCCCTTGTTCTCTATAATCAGCAGAGGGCTGGCCAGTATGCCGCCAGGGTCGCTTAGGGCCACCCCTATCCTCTTATCGCCTATATCCAGTCCCAGGCTGCGCGTTCTACCCACCTCAG
>CAYWUK010000113.1:1431-5972 GCA_964461475.1 uncultured Dehalococcoidaceae bacterium | reverse complement strand
ACCGAAGAAATCGCATCGGGCTCAAGGCGCATCGGCTCCTCGGACATCCACGAATTCGGGCCGAAAGACCTTGTGGAAACCCAAAAACTGCTGTGCTCGGCGGAAGCAGACGAAGCTCAACTCATCATCATGGGTTGCCCTCACTCCTCGATTAACCAGATAAGGGATTATGCCAAGACTTTCTCAGGGAAGAAGCTGCGAAAGGGCGCGGAGGCCTGGATACTTACTTCTCGGCCTATGGAGCAATATGCCAGGGACATGGGCTACGCCGATATTCTGAAAGAGGCTGGCGTCACACTGGTGAACAACACCTGTCCCACCGGAATGGTGGATACATTTTTCCAAGAAAAGGGATACAAGGTGGTAGCCACGGATTCGCCGAAGATGGCCCAGATTATCCCGGGCGCACAACACGTGCGCTGCTATTATGGCAATCTGGAGACCATAGTGAATGCCCTCAGTTAATATAAGGCAGGAATGATATGACAGAGAAAACTTTCAAAGCACACCCGGTCAGTAAGGGCAAGGCCACAGGAGAAGCGCTGGTATCGCGGACGCCGATATCGTTCAAAGGGGGAATAAATGCGAAGACCGGCCTGATAGTGGAAAGAGGACATGAACTGGAGGGACAGAGCGTCACCGACAAGATACTGGTATTCCCCAAAGGCAAGGGAACGACGCTTAGCTCCTACCGCCTGTACGAAATGTCCTACCTCCACACCGCCCCCAAGGCCATAATCAACATCACCGCCGACCCCATCGTCACCGTTGGCGCAATCATTGGGGATATTCCGGTGGTGGACAAGATGGAGCAAAACCCCTGCGAAGTGATAAAGACCGGCGACCTGATAGAGGTGGACGCCTTCCAGGGCATCGTCAAGGTGAAATCGGCCTGAACCTCAGGCCAGGTCCGGCAAACACATATCCAGGCCGAGTTCGCTGAGCTTCACGCGGGTAGGCACTCCGCTCTGAATGCCCCATCCCCTTTCGTCGTAGTAATCATCCAGCATTGAGTTCAAATCCTCAGATGTGAGGACTCTGGTCTCAAAATGGTCCATCAGGGGCTTATCGCCCTGCCCGGTCTTCAGCGGCTCAAGCCACCTGGCGGGGAATCTGTCATCTTTCCTTGAAAAACCTTCCCTTACATTAAGCATCTTCGCCAAGTTGCTTATCCTTTCACCGGCCTTCATAAGCCGACTGGCGCTCATCTCAATGCCAGTAGCCGCATGGTAAGCCTCCGCCATCCTCTTCATCGGCCAGAAACGGTTCATATGTGCCCTGATACATAAGCCCAGAGAGCTCATGACGGCGTAATAGTCCTGAGTATATCTGGTAAGGCGGGCAATATTAACCTTCATGGGAGTATTCAGCATCCTCTGCATGGCGTCTTCCGGTATGGCTGCTATGTCGCCGAATTTTACAAAAGCATCCAGCCCCGCACCATACTGGAAGCGGGCCGGGTTTATCATGCCTCCCTTCAACGTGGGGCCGAGGATATTTACCGCCCCGTCCATATGCCGCGCCCCGAACTTCGCCACTGCCGGATGGTCCCTGACATCCATGCCCTTGATTTCCACGCAGTGCCGTTCGCACTCTTTGCCGAACCTGCGCACCACGGCAGGGAAGCCGTCAGCCAGGACATCGCCGATGCCCTTCCTCAAAGCTATCTTGTCAATCAACCCCTCGGTAGCCTCCAGTCCCGGCTTGAACTCCTCCCCCCCGGTATCGTCCTTGCTTATTACGCCTTTTTGATATAGCTCCCTGACGAAGTCTATCTGCCCGATGACCCCGAAGTAATCAAGGCCATACCTCTGAATCATGTCCCTGCATTTAATATCGCCATCCATGCTGTCAATGCCGCGGCGCAGGGACAGCACCGGCGTCACGCCGTGGTTGTAATAGTGCAGGCCGTGGAAAGGGCCTCCCTTCATATCGGTAGCATCGTGGCAGGCTATGGGACAGGACAGGCAGGCAATCCTGCGCCCCTTCACCCTCTGTAGATATGCTTCTCTGCCAAATAGCTTCCTGGACTCAGCAGGGTCAACCAGCACCCGCATGTAATCGCTGAGCCCGCTGGTGCTCATAATCTTGTCGAAGTCATAGACCATGTGCGAAAGCTCGACGAATTCGCGCCATTCCGGCCACGACCTTATCTCCGCCGTCGTCTGGCTAACTACCTGCCTGAAGCGACGTTTATCATAAATATTAACTCCCCTGCTGCCATTGGCCACTAGCGCTTTGAGGTTCTTTGAGCCCATCACCGCCCCCAGACCTCCCCGCCCCAGGGTTGAACTCTTATTCACTATCGCCAGCGACAGCGCGGCCAGGTTTTCCCCGGCCTGTCCAATAGTGATTACGCTGCACGTATTGCCGTTTCTCTTCCATAGCCTGTCGGTAGTTTCATAGGTGTCCTTGCCACAGAGGTCAGCGGCGTCCTCAAGGCTGACACAGCCGTTTAGCAACTTCAGATAGACAGGGCTTGTGGAACGGCCGGTGATAACCAGGGCATCGTAACCGGCATACTTGAGCCTTCCGCCAAATCCTTGCCCGCCGCCAGCCCCACCAACGACCCCATTCAACGGCATCTTGGTGAAGCAGTGAAACCTCCCCGACCCCGGCGCTGAAGTACCTGTCAGCGGCCCAGCGCCGATTATGATGGCATTTTGCGACGATAGCGGTTCTACGCCGGGCTTTATAAAATCATAGGCCAGCCTAGCACAGAGTCCATAGTCCCCTATGAAATCAGCAGCAACATCAGCATCAAGAGGTTTCTCGGTAATTTCTCTATTTGTCAGGTCAACGTGTAGAAGCTTGCCAGTATACCCGCAGAGTTCCATGCTATCAGCCTTCTTTCAAGCTCAGGCATTGGTAAATGCAGGCCTTAACACACACGCCACAGCCATCGCAATCATTGGTGAATGTTATGTCAATCTCATCGCTCGGCCAGCGCCAGTTGACCTTTATAAATGCCTCTTCAGGGTTGAAGCTACCCTCTTTCAAGAACGAGCACTCGAGCTGGCAGAGGTAACAGCGCACGCATTTTTCAGGGCGTATGCTCAGCCCTTTCAGCATATGCTCCCGGCCTTTGCTGCTAAGTTTCTCGGTCATTGTTCCCCTAGAGTAGCATTTTCAAATTTCTCTGGCAAACCATTAAGGAACTCCGCTGATGACTATCATGCCAAATAGTTGGCAAAGGCAACGTATAGACACGGCTAGATTATATAGAGAGTAATTTCGTGGCTATCAAATGCGACCTATCAAACTGGGCAGCCACAAAGCAATCTGCGGGAACGCTACGAGGAAAGCCACGCCAATATAGTTAGGAATCAGTAATGGCAGGCATCCTCTGAATATCGTTCCCATGGAGTACTGTGGAGCAACGCTATGCAGGATATACAGCCCCAGGCCAAATGGCGGCGTGACCAGGTTCTGCTCTGCTGCCAGCACATAGAAGATGCCCCACCAGACAGGGTTGAAACCAGCAGCCAAGACTACCGGCATAACCAGAGGAAACGTCAGAAACAACATGGACCAGGCGCTGAAGAAACATCCCATGATGAAATACATTACCAGGAAAATCAACAACAGGACGTATTTATTTAGGTCCCACCCTAGAACAATATCAACAACTCTGGGGGTAATCCCGGTAGAGTTCAAGACGTGGGACAAGACTACCGCCATTACCATAATGGCGAGACTAAACGAGGAAACCCTTATCGTTTCCAGGAGGCTTGAATTGAACACCGACCAGCTGAGTTTCCGATACAATAAAGCAAGGACGAGGCTGAGGAACGCTCCAAGCGATGCCGCTTCGGTTGGGGTCATAACTCCACCGAAAATGGCCCCCAGTACTCCTACTATTAGCACCACAAACGGGATAATCCCTTTTACAGAATCAAACTTCTCTTTCCAGCTAAACTTTGGTGGCGGTGGAACTAGCTTAGGATTTATCCATGTTCTGACTGCTATGGTTAGTATGAACAGAACGGTTAACATTAAACCCGGCAACAGGCCTGCAGCGAACAGGGCTACTACGGACAAACCTTGCCAACCGGCATATATAATTAGCAAAATGCTTGGGGGAATCAGTGGCACAAGTGTGGCTCCCATGGCAACCGCACCGAGTCCTAGCTTGGGATCATACCCTCTTTTTTCCATCGCAGGCACAGCAACCTTACCGAAAGCCGCCGTAGCTGCAAAGCTGGAACCGCTCATAGCACCGAATACGGCATTACCCAGAATTACGGTAGTCGCCAAGCCACCCGGCAGCCGGGACATCCACTTATCCAGACCCCCGAAAAGATAATCGGCCACACCCGAGTTGGCGAGTATAGAACCCATGAAGATAAAAAGTGGAACTGACGTTAGCGTAAAAGATTTTAGCGAGCGCCAGGAAAGCGTAGCCAATACACTAACCGATTCATTGACAAAAAACAGCAAGCCTATCGTGGCTACTATTCCGATGGCCCAGACTACCTCCATCCCAAGGGCTAAAAGCAGAATCATACCACCGATGAGGCAAACAACTGTTATTGCTATCT